>CAVCWF010000055.1:0-3709 GCA_963605945.1 Lachnospiraceae bacterium | reverse complement strand
GGCGGCGGGCAAGATACACAGCGACTTTGAGCGCGGCTTCATCCGCGCGGAGATAGTCGCGTTCGACGATCTCAAGGCCTGCGGCAGCATGGCGGCTGCCAAGGAAAAGGGACTCGTCCGCAGCGAGGGCAAGGACTACGTCATGCACGACGGCGACGTCACGCTCTTCCGCTTCAATGTGTAATCCCAATATATGGCCAAATAATTAAAAATGCCCAATCCCCGCCGGAAACTGATTGACTTCCGGCGGGGATTATGCTAAACTAACTCCGTTAAAGGGGAGTAGCTTGCGCCGCAAGGCGTTGATGCGTCGTCATCCCGACCGAAAGGTTCGGCGCATCGGGTACTGTATGGTATTTAGCAAGACTTTTACGGCTCGCGCCGTAGGAGTCTTTTTTTATTCCCTTTTTAAAAAGACTGCTGGCGTGTAAAAATATTGCAGGAGGAATGCAGCCTATGAAAACCTATTGCGAAGAAAAGGAAGCCGTCCTTGCAGAGCTTGACTCGACCGAGAGCGGTCTGAGCAGCGACGAAGCCCGGAAGCGTCTCGAAGCGCACGGCAAAAACAAGCTGAAGGAGCCTGCCAAGGAGTCTTTGATCAAGCGCTTCTTCGGCCAGATGGCGGACCCGATGATAATCATCCTGCTCGTCGCGGCGGCGATAAGCGGCGTGCTCGCGGTCGCACAGGGCGAGAGCTTTGCCGACGTCATCATCATCCTTGCCGTCGTCATCGTCAACGCCGTGCTCGGCGTGTATCAGGAGAACAAGGCCGAGAAGGCCATCGAGGCGCTTCAGGAGATGTCCGCCGCGACCTCGAAGGTGCTGCGCGACGGTAAGCTCGTCACGGTGCACAGCGAGGAGCTTGTTCCCGGCGACGTCATCATGCTCGAAGCGGGCGACGCTATCCCCGCTGACGGCCGCCTGCTCACCAGCGCCAGCCTCAAGATAGAGGAAGCCGCGCTGACCGGCGAATCCGTCCCCGTGCTGAAGTTCATCGACGCGATAAACCTCGCCGACGAGACGAAGGACGTCACCCTCGGCGACCGCAGGAACATGGTCTACATGGGCAGCACCGTGGTCTACGGCCGCGGCACCGCCGTCATCACCGCCACCGGCATGGACACCGAGATGGGCAAGATCGCCGACGCGCTGGCTACCGCCGAAGAGGGGCAGACCCCGCTGCAGATAAAGATGTCCCAGCTGTCGAAGATACTGACATGGCTGGTGCTCGGCATATGCGCGCTGGTGTTCGTGGTGCAGCTGCTTCGCGCGGGCGGCTTCACGGTCGAGGTCGTGCTCGATTCGTTCATGATCGCCGTCTCCCTCGCCGTCGCCGCGATCCCTGAGGGACTTGTCGCCGTCGTCACGATGGTGCTGTCCATCGGCGTGACGAACATGTCCAAGCGCAACGCGATAATCCGCAAGCTGACCGCGGTCGAAACCCTCGGCTGCGCGCAGATAATCTGTTCCGACAAGACCGGCACCCTCACCCAGAACAAGATGACCGTCGTCGATTACTTTGGCAGCGACGAAAAGCAGCTCGCCTCCGCAATGGCGCTGTGCTCCGACGCGGAGCTTGACGAAAGCGGCAAGGTCACGGGCGAGCCGACCGAGGCCGCGCTCGTCGCGTGGGCAAATAAGCTCGGCGCGGATAAGACCACGCTCAAGGCGCGCTTCCTGCGCTGCGGCGAGGCTCCGTTCGACTCCACGCGCAAGCTTATGAGCACCGTGCATGTCAGCGGCAGCGGCTATATCCAGTACACCAAGGGCGCGCCCGACGTGCTTATCGGCAAGTGCGCCTACTATATAAATTCCGACGGCCAGCGCGTACCCATGACCGATGAGTACCGCGCCGAGATACTCCGCGTGAACAAGGCCATGGCCGACCGCGCGCTGCGCGTGCTCGCATGTGCCGAGCGCGTCTGGGACGAGAAGCCCGTCAACTTCGAGCCGGAGACCCTTGAGCGGGAGCTGTGCTTCATGGGACTGTGCGGCATGATAGACCCGGTCCGCCCCGAAGTCGTGGACGCTATCGCGGAGTGCCGCGAGGCGGGCATCCGTCCCATTATGATAACCGGCGACCATATCGACACCGCGGTTGCCATCGCCAAGGAGCTTGGCATCCTCGACGACGGCGGCGAGGCCATCACCGGCGCGCAGCTCAACGAGATGAGCGACGAGGAGTTTGAGCAGAGGTTCCAGAATATCAGCGTCTACGCCCGCGTCCAGCCGGAGCACAAGACCCGCATCGTAAACGCATGGCGCAAGGCTGGCTACGTCACCGCCATGACCGGCGACGGCGTCAACGACGCGCCCAGCATCAAGTCCGCCGACATCGGCGTCGGCATGGGCATCACCGGCACCGACGTCACCAAGAACGCCGCCGACATGGTGCTCGCGGACGATAACTTTGCAACGATAGTCGGCGCTGTCGAGGAAGGCCGCCGCGTGTACGGCAACATCCGCAAGGCGATCCAGTTCCTGCTCGGCTCAAACATGAGCGAGGTGCTTAGCATCTTCTTCGCGACGATAATGGGCTTCACCATTCTTGAGCCCGTGCATCTGCTGTGGATAAACCTCGTCACCGACTGCTTCCCGGCGCTGGCGCTGGGCATGGAGAAGGCGGAGCCGGACGTCATGCGCCGCCGCCCGCGCGACGCAAAGGCAGGCATCTTCGCCGGAGGCATGGGCTTTGATATCGCGTATCAGGGGCTGTTTGTCACGCTGCTCATCATGGTGTCCTACTTCGTCGGCCACTTCATCGAGACCGGCGTCTGGGAGATAACCAACAGCGCCGACGGCACGACGATGGCCTTTCTGACCATGTCCATGGCCGAGATATTCCATTCGTTCAACATGCGCTCCCAGCGCGGCAGCATCTTTACACTCGGCACCCATAACAGGGCGCTGGTGTTCGCGGCCATAGGCTCTCTTATCGCGACCACCCTCGTGTGCGAAGTGCCGTTTCTGGCAAACGCTTTTGATTTCACCGCCGTCGACTTCAACGAGTACCTCATCGCAATCGCCCTCGGCGCCTGCATCATCCCGCTGGTCGAGCTTGTGAAGCTCATCCAGCGCAAAATCGGCAAAAACGATTGACAGGCCGGGGAAACGGTGCTATCATAGCTGCATTGAAACTGGCGTTGACGGAGAACACGGAAGCGGAATACGCGCAGAGAGGACAGTCACCGGCTGCAAGCTGTCCCGGATATGCTTCCAAGTGACCGCTCCTGAGCCGGAGGGCGGAAATGCCCTCACGTATCCCCGGCGTTAACGGGCAATGAGTGAAAGCTCAAGGTGGAACCGTGTATTTTTATGCACCCTTGGCGCGATAATATGTCGCGTCGAGGGTGTTTTTGATTTAGGAGGACATTATGGACGAGAACAAATATAGCTTTGAAAACGAAGAATACCGCCGCACATATTGGCACACCTGTTCCCATGTGCTGGCGCAGGCCGTGAAGCGCCTTTACCCTGAGGTCAAGCTGGCCATCGGCCCCGCCATCGAGAACGGCTTTTATTATGATATGGACTCTCCCTTCCCCTTCACCCCGGAAATAATGGAGAAGATCGAGGCCGAGATGCGCAAGATCTGCAAGGAAAAGCTCAAGCTCGAGCGCTTTGAGCTGCCGCGCGAGGAAGCGCTCAAGCTCATGGAGGAGAAGGAAGAGCCCTACAAGGTCGAGCTCATAAACGACCTGCCCGAGGG
>CAVCWF010000054.1:0-8020 GCA_963605945.1 Lachnospiraceae bacterium | reverse complement strand
ATATCGACCGTATCACCCACTCCAAGTCCTTCCGCCGCCTCAAGCACAAAACGCAGGTTTTTCTCCAGCCGGAGGGCGACCACTACCGCACACGCCTGACCCACACGCTGGAGGTCAGCCGTCTTGCGCGCACCGTCGCGCGGGCGCTCGCGCTGAACGAGGATCTGGCCGAGGCGATCGCGCTGGGGCACGATCTGGGGCACACCCCCTTCGGCCACGCCGGAGAGCGCGCGCTGGCGAAGATATACCCCGGCGGCTTCAAGCACTATGAGCAGAGTCTGCGCGTCGTCGACATTCTTGAGCGCGACGGCCGCGGCCTGAACCTCTGCTATGAAACGCGCATGGGCATCCTGCACCACACCCACGGCGCGCCGGACGACACGCCGGAAGCCGTCGCCGTGCGCCTGTGCGACCGCATCGCCTACGTCAACCACGACCTTGACGACTCGATCCGCGCCGGGATACTCACCGACGCCGACGTGCCGGAGCTTATCCGCAAAAACTGCGGCGAGCGCAACAGCGAGCGCATCAACTCCATCCTGACCGACCTCATCGAAAACAGCGCGGACGGCGTGCTGAAAATGTCGGACAAGATGCAGAAAACCTTTGACTTTTTCCACGCCTTCATGTATTCTGACGTCTACACGAATCCGCGCGCCAAGAGCGAAGAGAGCAAGGTCGAGGGCATCCTCAGCCGCCTCTACGACTACTACACCGCGCACCCCGACGCGCTGCCGGAGGATTTCCGCGGCATCATCGAGCGCGAGGGCACGGAGCGCGCCGCGACGGACTACATATCCGGCATGACCGACGGCTACGCCATGGAGAAATACGGCGAGCTGTTCATCCCCTTCGCGTGGACAGTCAAATAACAACGCATACTACATATCGGAGGTGGGCGCATGGCCTTTTCCGAAAGCTTTCTCACCGAGCTTGTGGAGCGCAACGACATAGTGGACGTCGTGTCCGGCTATGTGCGGCTGAGCAAGAAGAGCGGGTCGAACATGTTCGGCCTCTGCCCGTTCCACAGCGAGAAAACGCCTTCGTTCTCCGTCTCCCCGGACAAGCAGATATACCATTGCTTCGGCTGCGGCAAGGGCGGCGGAGTCATAAACTTCATAATGGAGATAGAAAACCTCGGCTTCCGCGACGCGGTGGAGTTTCTTGCCCGCCGCGCGGGTATGCAGATGCCTGAGGAGGAAAACGACAAGGAGAGCCAGAAACGCGCGCGTATGCTGGCGCTGAACAAGGGCGCGGCGCGCTTTTTCTACGAGCAGCTCTATTCCCCTGCCGGCAGGCCGGGGCTTGAGTATATGCAGGGGCGGCGCATCGGCCGCGCGGCGGCGACGAATTTTGGCCTCGGCTTCGCGCCCGACACTTGGGACAGCCTGCGAAATGCGATGAAAGCCAAGGGCTACACGGATTTTGAGCTGTTCGACGCGGGACTTGTCCGCAAGGGCAAGAGCGGCGGATTTTACGACACCTTCCGCAGCCGCCTGATGTTCCCGGTCATCGACGTGCGCGGCAATGTCATCGGCTTCTCCGGGCGCATAATCGGCGACGGCGAGCCGAAATATATGAACAGCCCCGAAACGCTTGTATTCAACAAAAGCCGTAACCTTTTCGCGCTTAATCTGGCTAAAAAATCAAAAAGCGGATATATAATCTTATCTGAGGGCAATATAGACGTAGTTTCACTGCATCAGGCGGGCTTCGACTCGGCAGTCGCCTCGCTCGGCACATCGCTGACGCCGGAGCAGGCGCGGCTGATCTCGCGCTACAAGAGCGAGGTCATCATCGCCTACGATAACGACGGCGCTGGCATCAAGGCCGCGCAGCGCGCGATCGGCATCCTCGAAAAGCTCGACCTCAAGGTCAAGGTGCTGCGCATGAGCGGAGCGAAGGATCCGGACGAATTCATAAAGCTCAAGGGCGCGGACGCGTTCCGCAACCTGCTCGAAGGCTCCGAGGATCAGGTGGACTACCGGCTGCACGCGGTCACGGCGAAATACGACCTGAGCGTTGACGAGCAGAAGGTTGAATTTCTGAAGGAAGCGACGGAGCTTGTCGCGCGGCTGCCCGGCGCGGTCGAGCGGCAGGTGTACGCGATGCGCGTCGCCTCGCTCTCCGGCGTGGCGGCGGACGCCGTGACGGCGGAGGTCGAGCGGCGGCGGAAGCGGCTTTTGAGCGGCGCGCGCCGCGCGAATGCCCGCGAGCAGAGCCGTCCGGAGCGGCAGACGCAGCCCGTCGAGAAGGAATTCCGATATGAAAACCCCGGCTCCGCGACCGCCGAGGAGGGCGTGATACGTCTGCTGTACCTCGAACCGGAGCTTGCGAACATGCCGGAGCTGCCCCCGCCGGAGCGCTTCTCCGCGCCGGTGCTCGGCAGGATATACTCCGCGATACTCGACCGGCTGCGGCGCGGCGACTCCGTCTCCGCCGCCACGCTGGGCGACTCGCTGTCGGGCGACGAGGTGTCGCTGCTGGTCAGCATACTCCAGAAGCCCGAAACCCTCTCGCAAGGGGAGCGCACCATGCGCGACTACATAAACAAGATAAACAATGAAGCCGAGCTTGCCGCGGGCAGCAGCGATCTGCGCGCGCTGGCAAATAAGCTCAGAGAAAAAAAAGGATATGAGGGATAAGAACATGGCAGAAGAACGCACTTACACCGAAAAAGAGCTTGAAGAAATGGCAAACCAGCTGCTCGCCGACGCGGAACCGGCTCCTGAGGCAAAGCCGAAGAAGAAGGCCGCCGCAAAGGGCAAGAAGGAGCCTGTGCCCGAACAGCCCGTAAAGACCCCTGAGGAGCGCCTGAACGAGCTGATCGAGAAGGGCAAGAAGAACGGCAAGCTCACCGCGAAGGAGCTTGAATGTCTCGAAGACATGAACCTCGACTCCGAGGTCATCGACAAGTTCTACGACACGCTCGAAGCGAACAATATCGACGTCGACATCTCCGCAGTTGACGCGCTCCCCCCGCTCGACGATCTGCCCGACATCGAGAGCCTTGACGAGATCGAAGAGGTCACCGAGGAGGAGATAAACGACACCGATTCCCTCATGGACAGCTTCTCCACCGACGACCCCGTGAGAATGTACCTCAAGGAGATCGGCAAAGTTCCCCTGCTCACGCCGGACGAGGAGGTCGCGCTGGCAAAGCGCATGAGCGAGGGCGACGAGGAGGCCAAGCACCGCATGACCGAGGCCAACCTCCGTCTCGTCGTCTCCATCGCCAAGCGCTACGTCGGGCGCGGTATGCTGTTCCTCGACCTGATTCAGGAGGGCAACCTCGGCCTTATCAAGGCTGTCGAGAAATTCGACCACACCAAGGGCTACAAGTTCTCCACCTACGCCACATGGTGGATACGTCAGGCCATCACCCGCGCCATCGCCGATCAGGCGCGCACCATCCGCATCCCCGTCCATATGGTCGAGACCATCAACAAGACCATCCGCGTCTCCCGCCAGCTGCTTCAGGAGCTGGGGCACGACCCCAGCGCCGAGGAGATTGCCGCAGAGATGAACATGCCCGTCGAGAAGGTGCGCGACATCCTCAAGATCGCGCAGGAGCCGGTCTCCCTCGAAACTCCTATCGGCGAGGAGGAGGACTCCCACCTCGGCGACTTCATCCCCGACGAGGACGCGTCCGAGCCGAGCGAGGCCGCGAGCTTCTCCCTGCTGCGCGAGCAGCTTGAAGAGGTGCTGGACACTCTGGCGCCCCGCGAGAAGAAGGTGCTGGAGCTGCGCTTCGGCATCGTCGACGGCCGCACCCGCACTCTTGAGGAGGTCGGCAAGGAGTTCAACGTCACGCGTGAGCGTATCCGCCAGATTGAGGCCAAGGCGCTGCGCAAGCTGCGTCACCCCAGCCGCTCCAAGAAGCTCAGAGATTTTCTGAACTGAGCCATGAAATACGACTTCACAACAATACTCGACCGCGCGGGGCGCGATTCTCTGGCCGCCGACGCTGTTCCCTTCGACGTGCAGCCTGATCCCGGCGTCAGGAAGATCCCGATGTGGGTCGCGGACATGAGCTTCCCCGCAGCGCCGCCGATAATTGAGGCGATAGAGAAGCGGCTGGAGATGCCGAACTTCGGCTATTTCTCCCTGCCGGACAGCTATTTTGACAGCATCATCTCGTGGCAGCAGCGCCGCAACGGCGTCACGAAGCTCCTGCGCGAGCATATCGGCTATGAAAACGGCGTCCTCGGCGGCGTAAGCTCCGCCGTGCAGGCGCTGACCGCGCCGGGCGAGAAGATCCTCGTCCACTCCCCGACCTATGTGGGCTTTACGCACACCATGGCCGACAACGGGCGTGTGCTCGTTCACAGCCCGCTCGTGCGCGACGAAAACGGCGTCTGGCGCATGGATTACGCCGACATGGACGCCAAGCTCAAGCGGCACCGCATCCACCTCGCTATCCTCTGCTCACCGCACAATCCCTGCGGCCGCGTGTGGGAGCGCTGGGAGCTTGAGCGCGCGATGGAGGTCTACGCCGCGAACGACTGTCTCGTGATATCCGACGAGATATGGTCGGATATCATCATGCCGGGACACAAGCATATCCCGACGCAGTCCGTCTCCGCGGACGCACACGAGCGCACGATGGCGTTCTACGCGCCAAGCAAGACCTTCTCCCTCGCGGGGCTTATCGGCAGCTATCACATTATTTATAATACATACCTGCGCGACCGCGTCGTGCGGCAGAGCGAGGTCAGCCATTATAATGACTGCAACGTGCTCTCGCTGCACGCGCTGCTCGGCGCATACAGCCCTGCGGGCGAGGAATGGGCGGACGAGATGTGCCGCGTCATTGATGCGAACCACGAATACGCCTGCAATTTCATCCGCGATAACTTCAAGGGCGTCCGCGTGATGCGCCCGGAGGGAACGTACATGCTCTATCTCGACTGCGCCGATTGGTGCCGCGAGCACGGCGTCACGATACGCGAGCTTCAGGAGCGCGGCGTTCGCGCCGGTGTGATCTGGCAGGACGGCGAAGCCTTTATGCTCAAGGACACGATCCGCATGAACCTCGCCCTCCCGTACTCGCTGCTCGAAGAAGCCATGCAGAGGCTCAAGGAAAAGGCTTTCGTGTAATAATTGTTCACTAACAGATATGCTCCCCCGGCAGAATCATAAGCTCTGTCGGGGGAGCATGTTTCATCCTATGATATTCCAGTCAATTACCTTCCAAGTGAGGCCGATCCTCACGAGTTTTACTTCAAAGGTGGCTCTATCGCTGTCATCTTCGCCGTCAATATGAAACTTCACGGTCACAAGCTTGGCCGCTTTGACCCGCCCCTCGTCGATGTCCAGCGTGTCAAGCGTATCGAGAATGTCATCATCGTCGAGAAGCTTGCCTACACGGACATCCTTCTCTTTTGAAACGCGGGTAGTTATCTTATATTCGCCGTATGAATCATACAGGTTCTCTTCGCGTTCTGTCTTCACATATTTATAGTAGTCAGACATGCTTGAAAAATCTTCGTCATACCAGCTGCTCTGTTCTTCAAGCCATTCCTGCTCATCCACATCTCCCAAACGCCAATATTTTCCTCCGACACGTACACTGTCTGTAACCCTACAATCAAATTCGTACCTCGCTTTAACATAGCGCCGGGCGACGGATGCGGGACTATTATAGGATATCACCCCGCAGACGACGCCGATAACCACTATCACGCCCAGAATGACGGCGATAGTCTTCTTGCGGTTCTCGCGGCTGAACAGCACTTTCAGATTCTCGACCGTGAAAAACGCCTTTATTCTCTCGCCAACGCCGGGCTTATTTTCCGCCGTCGCGCCCCCCTGCTCCGGATGTTCACCAGATAAGATTTTCTCGTTTTCGTCCATTTTCCTTCTCCTTCTCTGTAAATTATCGGAACTCCGTGGACTCAGTATACCAGTTAGCATCAAGTAAGTCAAGATGTTTTATATACAGTATTAGTTGATGTTTTAAAGTCGTACTATCACTCATACTATATGCTGAGGTGATGGTATATGTATATGCGGATAAGAAAGGCGCGGGAGGACATGGGTTACACGCGCGAAAAGTTTGCGGAGCTGCTGGACGTAAGCGTCTCATACATGGCCGAGGTCGAGCGCGGCAGAACGGGCATATCGGTCAAGATGCTGATAAAGATATGCGATGTGCTCGGCCTCTCTGCCGACTATGTTCTCTTCGGGGAACAGCGAGGGCAGGACGCCGAACGGCTCGACCGGCTCAACCGCATCGACGACAGGTATCTTCCCCTGCTCGACAGCGTGATCGCGGAGCTGCTGGCGCTCAGCGGCAGGGAATAAAAAATCACACCTATGGTATCCGGCAGGACGCCATAGGTGTGATTTACTTATTTTCACTTTTTCTTTTTATTGAACAAGCCGGTTTTCAGCGTGTCGGACTCGCCGGTCGTCGCGGCGAACTGACGCAGCAGCTCTTTCTGCGCGCTCGTCAGGTTCTTCGGCACCGCTATGCGTATCGTGACGAACTGGTCGCCGCGCCCGCTGCCGCGCAGGTACGGAATACCCTTGCCGCGCATACGGAACACCGCGTCCGGCTGCGTCCCCTCAGGGATGGTAAGCTTGACCTTGCCGTCCAGCGTCGGCACCTCTATCTCCGCGCCGAGCGCCGCCTGCGCGTAGCTTATCTCCTGCTCCAGCAGAACGGAGCTGCCGTCGCGCTCAAATCTCGCGTGCGGGCGGACGATTATGGTGACGAGCATGTCGCCCTGCGGGCCGCCGTTCGCGCCGGAATTGCCCTGTCCGCGCAGGGATATGGTCTGTCCGTCGTCGATACCGGCGGGGACGCTGACGCTTATCTTATGCTGCTTGCGGATATTGCCCATGCCGCGGCAGGTGGGGCAGGGCTGATGGATTATCTTGCCCGTGCCTCTGCACTTCGAGCACGGCGCGGTCGACTGCGCCATACCGAAGGGGGTGCGCTGCGTCGTGCGGACGCTGCCGGTGCCCTTACAGTCGGGGCAGACCTCAGGCGTCGTCCCCGGCGCGCAGCCGTTGCCCTTGCAGTCCGGGCACTGCTCGACGCGGCCGACAGTGACCTCCTTCTTGCAGCCGAAAGCGGCCTCCTCGAAGCTGACGTTGAGCTGAACGCGTATGTTGTCGCCCTTGCGCGGCGCGTTCGGGTTGCGGCTCGCGCCGCCGCCGAAACCGAATATGTCTCCGAATATATCGCCAAGGTCGCCGAAATCGCTGAAGCCGCCAAAGCCGCCGAACCCTGCGCCGCCGCCAAAGCCCGCGCTGGGATCAAATGCCGCATGGCCGTACTGGTCGTACTTCGCGCGCTTGTCGTCGTCCGACAGCACCTCGTACGCCTCGTTGACCTCCTTGAACCGCTCCTCACAGGCCTTGTCGCCCGGATGGAGGTCGGGGTGGTTCTCCTTGGCAAGTCTGCGGTATGCCTTTTTTATCTCATCTGCCGAGGCACCCTTCTGAAGGCCGAGTACCTCGTAGTAATCGCGTTTTTCTGCCATATCTTGGACTCCTAATTACGCACCATTGAGGCGGGGATAGCTCCTCGCCTCAATGGGTTATTTCGCCGGGGGAAGATCACTTCTTGTCGTCGTCAACTACGGTGTAGTCCGCGTCGTAGTAATCCTGACCGTTGCCGCTGGTGCCGCCCTGTGCGCCGCCTGCTGCCTGATTCGGGTCGAAGCCTGCGCCCTGTGCGCCGCCGGCCGCCTGATACATCTTCTCGCTGACCTTGTAGAAGGCCTGAGTCAGTTCCTCGGTCGCGGCCTTGATGGCTGCGGTGTCGGTGCCGGTCAACGCGGTCTTGAGTGCGGTGAGCTTGCTCTCGACTTCGCTCTTGTCGGCGGCGTCGAGCTTGTCGCCCATCTCGTTGAGGGTCTTCTCGGTCTGGTAGACCATCTGGTCGCCCTGATTGCGGACGTCGATCTCTTCCTTGCGCTTTGCGTCCTCGGCGGCGTACATCTCGGCCTCCTTGACGGCCTTGTCGATGTCCTCCTTGGACATGTTGGTCGAGGAGGTGATGGTGATG
>CAVCWF010000053.1:0-13140 GCA_963605945.1 Lachnospiraceae bacterium | reverse complement strand
GAGCTTGCGCGCGGTGATGCCGCAGACCATGTTGACCTCGTCCTGTTGGGTCGCGGCCATTAGGAGATCGGCCTCCGCCGCGCCCGCGCCGAGCAGCGTCTCATGGTTCGTCGCGCTGCCCTCCACGCATATGACGTCAAGTTCGTTGGAGAGGTGGGTTATGGTTTCGGGGTCGCGGTCGATGACCGTGATATCGTGCCCCTCCTCGGAGAGTATTTTTGCAACAGAGTAGCCGACCTTGCCGGCTCCCACAATAATTATTTTCATAGCTTGCTCCTTTGCATAAAAAGTACGCAAAAAACCTTTTATATTATATCATTTTCCCGCGTTAAGGCAAGGGCAATTTGCCTTTTTGCCCGTTTGGAGCGCAATTCTCGCTGTGCGAGAGAGATTTTCGGTTTGAGGGCTGGTATTTTTTCTTGCAATTTTGTAGAATGAGACTGCACAAGGCCAAGTGACTTCATTATTGAGGAGAAAATATATGGAAAAGAAAACCATTGGCAGCTTCATTTCAGCCCTGCGCAAGGCGAACGGGCTTACGCAAAAAGAGCTTGCCGAAAAGCTCAACGTCTCCGACAAGGCGGTCAGCCGCTGGGAGCGCGACGAGTGCTATCCCGACCTGACGATGATACCCGCGCTGGCGGAGATCTTCGGCGTCAGCTGCGACGAGCTTTTGAACGGCGGGCGCATAAACAGCGAGGAGCGCCAGCCGCGGCAGGAGCAGAAGACCGCCAAGCAGATAGACTACCTTATAAACCGCGTACGCGCGAGCTTCGCCGTCCACTCGGCGGGTATATACGCGCTCAGCGCGCTCGGCCTGCTGGCGGCACTCGTCTGCAACACGGTGTTCGACCGCGCGTATCTCGGCTTCTTCCTCGCATGCGTATTCTATGTGGGCGGGCTTATGTGGCTTACGATGAAGCTCATCGCTTCGTTTTCCGCGCTGGTATACGAGACGGAGTCGCCGCTGCTCGACCGCGTGAAGGAGAAGATCGTCCGCGGCGCGGCGGGGAATCTGACCGGCGTACTCATTATGTTCGCCGCCGTCCTGCCGCTGATAGTCGTGGTGAACAGCCCCTACTACGGGCTTGATATCAGCGACTGGGCGAGATACGGCCTCGTCTTTGCCGGCATCGCCGCCGTTATCGGCCTGATGATATGCGTGGCAGTGCCGCGGATATGCACGGCGCGCGGCGTGTACGTGCCGGAGGAGATGACCGTGAAGGCCGACAAGCTGCGGCTGAAGAGCGCGCTGATCTTCACAGCGGTACTCGTCGTGACCGCGGCGGTGCAGCTGGCGCTGAACTCCGACACCGCGTTTTTTGCCGACTCCACCTCGTTTGACAATGTCGACGACTTCGTCGCCTTCATGGAGACGAGGCAGACCTCGGCCGGGTACGATGATGCGCCCACAGTCGCGGTGGAATACGACGCTCCGGCATATGATTCGAGACAGTGGCGCGAAGAGCACACCCACAGCATAGAAGCGCCGGACGGCAGCGTTGTGTGCACATATATTCAGCGCAACGAAACCGTAGCCAGCATGAGCTTCACATGGGTAGAAAACGAGCTTGTTGGCATAAAGGTCATAACCGGCGACCAGCTGCGCGTGGGATGGCAGCGCCAGACGCTGATGAATGAAGCGTTCATTGCGGTGTACATCGTCGAGGCCGCCGCCTGCCTGATCGTGTACCTGTTAAAAAAGAAGAAGTTAGCGTAAGCAATTCTAAAACAACCACGGTTTCCGTTGAAACCGTGGTTGTTTTTCATGGGGCTTTATAGAGGATCACTTGATGTACTGCTTGTCGTAATTGCCCTGAATGCATTTTACCATGACGGTAAGAACATCGTTGAACGGGGTGGGGATGCCAAGCTCCTTGCCGTACTGGGAGATCATGCCGTTGAGCACGCCGACCTCGGTCTGGCGGTGGTTCATCAGCATATCCTGAGCCATGGAGGGATAGTAGTCGCCCATGTTGTCGATGAAGTTCTTCAGGTGGGTGTTCATAAACTCATCCGCATCGAAGGGGCAGCCCTTCGCCGTTGCGACCGCGCAGCATTCGCTGACGACGCCGCGGAACAGCTGCATACCGTATTCGTCGTCCGCAACCTCGATTATCTTGAGTCTCACAAGCGCGCAGACGGTGTTGACGGTGCAGTTGATGATGACCTTGCGCCAGATGTACGGCCAGTCGTCATCGTGGAACTCCGCAAGGCAGCCGCCCGCGGTGAACACCTTGGCCAGATACTCGCCCGCCGCATCGACGACCGCGTCGTGCGCCATGGGGCCGAAATGGACAAGAAGTCCCTTGACCTCGGTGCTGACGCAGCAGCCGGGTCCCTTCAGCGCGGTGCCGAGCGCGCCGCTGCCGACGATAATGCGGTTTGCCGGGAAGTGCTTCATCAGGATGTCGGAGTTGCCGAGGCCGTTTATCAGGGAAACGACGACGGTGTCCTTGCCTATGCAGGGCATCGCGCTCTTCACGGCGTTGTCAAGCTGAGTAGCCTTGGTGATGAAGATGACGATATCCATGATGCCGATGTTATCGGCGTTGTACGCGGTTTTGAAGCCGTCAAGATGATACTTGGTGTCGGGGTAGATGATGAAGTCAAGGCCGTCCTTGGCGATTTTGTCCATATGCTCCTTGTACATATCGACAAGCGTCAGATCGGCGCCGCCCTTTCTCAGATAACCGGCGAACACGCTGCCGGCTGCGCCGCAGCCAACTATTGCAATTTTCATTTTAGCTTATCTCCTTAATCAGAATGCGCCTTCGCAGAACTTCGTGGTAACTGCGCCGGAAGCCGCGGAGGAAACGCTGTTGCAGTACTTCACGAGGTAGCCGGACTTGACCTTGAGCGGAGGTCTCTTCCACTCGGCGATACGTCTGTCTATCTCGGCCTGATCCACGTTCAGGTTGATGGTACGGTTGGGGATGTCAACGGTAATGGTGTCGCCGTCCTCGATGACGGAGAACACGCCGCCCTCCATGGCCTCCGGGGAAACGTGGCCGATGGCCGCGCCGCGGGTTGCGCCGGAGAAGCGTCCGTCGGTGAGCAGGGAGACGGTCTCGCCGAGACCCTTGCCGACGATGGCCGCGGTCGGAGAGAGCATTTCGCGCATACCGGGGCCGCCCTTCGGGCCTTCGTACTTGATGACGACCATGTCGCCCGGTACGATCTTGCCGTCCAGAATGGCCTGCGCGGCCTCTTCCATGTACCAGAACACTCTCGCTCTGCCGGTGTGCTTCATCATCGCGTCGCACACGGCGGCCGCCTTGACAACGCAGCCCTGAGGGGCGAGGTTGCCGTAGAGCACCGCGAGGCCGCCCTGCTTGCTATACGGCTCCTCGATATGGTGGATGACGCTGTAATCCTTGACGCTGCAGCCCTCAAGCTGCTCGCCGACGGTCTTGCCGCTGACGGTGAGGCAGTCGGTGTGAATAAGATCTGCCTTGTTCAGCTCGCTCATCACTGCGTATATGCCGCCCGCGCGGTACAGATCGTCCATGTGGTGGTGTCCGTTCGGGCTGATCTTGCAGAGGTTCGGGGTCTGGAGGCTGATCTCGTCAAACTTCTTGAGCGGCAGGCTTATGCCAAGCTCATTTGCAATCGCGGGCAGGTGCAGAGTGGTGTTGGTGGAGCCTGCGATCGCCATGTCGACGCGGATCGCGTTTTCGAGCGCCTTCTCAGTGATGATGTCTCTGGGGCGCACGTTCTCGATGACCTGTCTGACGGCGTTCATACCGGCGCGCTTTGCAAGCGCGAGGCGCTCGCCGTAGTAGGAGGGGATGGTGCCGTTGCCGGGCAGGGCGATGCCGAGCGCTTCGGCGAGGCAGTTCATGGAGTTTGCGGTGAACATACCGGAGCAGGAGCCACAGCCGGGGCAGCAGTGCTGGGTCAGCTCTTCCTGCTCGGCCTCGGTCATGTCGCCGTTGCGAACCTTGCCGACGGTCTCAATGCAGGCGCTGTAATCGGACACGTCGCCCTTGTAATGGCCGGTGGGCATGGGGCCGCCGCTGATAACGACAGAGGGGATATTCATTCTGGCCGCGGCCATGATAGCGCCGGGGACGGTCTTGTCGCAGCTCACGACGAGAACCAGACCGTCAAGGCCGTGCGCCATGGTCATGGACTCGATGCTGTCGGCGATAAGCTCACGGCTGGGCAGCGGGTACATCATGCCCTTGTGCGCCATGGTGATGCCGTCGCAGATGGCGATGGTCGGGAACTCCACGGGGATGCCGCCCGCCATGAGAACGCCCTGCTTCGCCGCGTCGGCGATGCCGCGCAGGTGGAAGTGACCCGGAACGATCTCATTGAAGGTGTTCACAACGCCTATAAGGGGCTTTCTGCCGATATTCTCCTGAAGATGGCCGGTGGCGTACAGGAGGGATCTTGCGTCGGCGTGCTCTACGCCGGTGTATATCTTTTCACTGTTGAGCATCAGGCTTTCTCCTTCCCTGCTGCGGCTTCCTTCGCCGCGGCGACGATGTCGGAGACGGCGAGGCCGTAAGCGTCAAGCAGCTCTGCCGCCTTGCCGCTGCGGGCATAGACGTCTCTGAGACCGAGGCGCAGGACGCGGCACGGATGATAGTGGCACGCGACCTCGCAGATGGCGCTGGACATGCCGCCATAGAAGTTGTGGTCTTCGACCGCGACAGCGCAGTTGGTGCGGCTGAGGACTTCAGCAACGCCCTTGCTGTCGAGGGGCTTGATGGTGGAAACGTCGATGACGGTGGCGTTCACGCCCTCGGCCTTGAGCTGCTCCGCCGCCTCGATGGCGCGGTTCATAACAAAGCCGCTGGCGAAGATAGCGACGTCGTCGCCGTAGCGCAGGACTTCGCGGATCTTGCCGAACTCGTACGGGGTTCCCTCCGGGAACACCTCAGGCTCTCTGCCGCTGCCGAGACGCAGGTAGGCGGGGCCGTCGAGCTTCATCATTGCCGCTGCGGCGTGGTATGCCTGCTGTGCATCCGCCGGGCAGAGTATCTTCACGCCGGGCATACTGCGCAGGATGCCGACGTCTTCATAGAACTGGTGGGTAACGCCTTCGCGCTCGCCGCCGAGCATACCGCCGTTGAGGCCGATGAACTTGACGTTGAGGCCGGGGTAAGCGACAAAGGTACGGATCATCTCGCAGGCTCTCATGGTGAGGAAGCCGGCGTAGGAGACGACGACGGGCTTCATGCCGGTGGTGGCAAGGCCGGCGGCGATATCGACCGCGTCCTGCTCGGCAATGCCGACTTCGATAACTCTGTCGGGGAACTCTTCTCTGAACTTGGTGGCTCTCGCGGCCGCGACCGCGTCCGGGGAGATAAGGACTATTTTGTCATCCTCGCGGGCAAGCTCGGTGATGGCCCGCATAGCGGCTTCTCTTGTACTCTTAGTATTCATTCTTCAGCACCTCACATTTTGTCCCGGAGAGCTTCTCTGGCGATCTCTACTTCTTCGTCTGTGGGGACTTTCTTATGCCACGCGTTGTTGTCCTCCATGTAGGGGATGCCCTTGCCCTTTACGGTCTTGCAGGCGATGAGGGACGGGCGGTCGGTAACCTTCTTTGCTTCCTCGATGGCGGCAAGAATGGCGTTTATGTCGTGTCCGTCGATGCTCTGAACGTGCCAGTGGAAGGCTTCCCACTTGTCCTGCACGGGGTAAAGGCTGGAAAGCTCCGTGACCTTGCCGCCGGACTGGTGGTTGTTCAGGTCGGCAAAGACTATGAGGTTGCCCGCCTTGAGCTTTGCGGCTGCCATGGCGGCCTCCCAGATGATGCCTTCCTCTTCCTCACCGTCGCCGACGATGACAAAAACGTTGTTGTCGATGCCCTGCATACGGCAGCCGAGCGCCATGCCGAGGCCGATCGCCACGCCGTTGCCGAGCGAGCCGGAAACGGTGTCGACACCGGGGATCTTGTTCATATCAGGATGTCCCTGAAGGAAGCTGCCGAGAGAACGAAGCCCCTTCAGCTCCTCCAGCGGGAAATAGCCTCTGCGTGCAAGCGCAGCATACAGTATGGGGCAGGCATGTCCCTTGGAGAGAACGAAGCGATCTCTTCCGTTCCAATGCGGATTCTTGGGGTCGAGTCTCAGCTCGTTAAAGAACAGGACGGACATGATGTCCGCTATGGACATACAGGGGCCGGGATGTCCGTCCCCAGCGTCATGCACGGTCTCAACCACGTCAAGACGCAGCCGGTTAGCCATGCGGGATAGTTCATCAACAGTCATTATATTTGCACCTCCGTTAGTATGCCCTATGTAGGATGTTTAAATCATATCAACATGCCACGCTTTTGTAAAGCCCTTCTCGTTATTTTTTTCATTTTCGTTGATTTGACTATATTGCTTCCCCGAAAATTGTACATAATTATCTGTTAAGAAATCATAAATCGTCGGTTTTAAGGGTCTTTCGGGAGGTTTTTTACGGCGTCATGCCCGCTTTTTCACCGCCAGAATGTAGTTCACGCCCTTCGGCGCACGCATATCGTCCCGGTAGGGCGCGAAGTACCGCTTCGTCATCTCCTCGTCGTCGAGCTGTTCATAGATAAGAAAGCCGCAGTCGGCCAGCATTTTCTCCATTTCGGCAGCGGTGTACTTTGCCTTCATGCTCTCCCCTGCCGCGCCCGCAAGCTGTTCATTCCGGCACGTCTCGCCTGCGCCGTCCGTCGTCTGGTAGTCGAAGCAAATCGCGGAGCCGTCCGACCACAGGTCGGAGATCGACCGGAGCAAGCTGCGGAAAGACGCGCCGTCCAGATAATAGCTGATGCCGAGCAGGCTTCCGAAGGACTTATCCTCCGGTTTAAAGCCAGCACCGCGCAGAAGGTTTTTCCATTCCGCGTCGGCCAAGTCGCACGGGACATACTCCACCGCCGTTTTTTCTTCGATGCCGCTTCGCTCTATGCGCCGTTTCTTATCCTCGATCAGCCCCGGCTGATCCAGCTCGTAAACGCGCAGTCCCTGCACCGGCGCGCGGAGAGCGAAGGTGTCGTACCCCGCTGCAAACAGCACATACTGCCTGCATCCGAGGCGTGCTTCGTTCGTCAGGCACTGCTCCGCAAAAGCGCTGCGGCCAAGCACGGACGGCGACAGCTGGCCGTCCACGGCGATTTTGAGAGCTTCGTCGGCGCTCCCTGTGAATTCCGGCGCGAAGAACCGTATCCCCTGCGTTATGTGCGCGGCAATCGCGTCATAGTCGCCGCCCAGAAGCGCCGCGGCCGCGCTGTCGCTGAATATCGGCCTCTCGCTGGTCTTGTAATGGTACGCTCTCGCAAAGCAGCTTATTTTCGCCGTCAAATTTTCCATATCCTTCTCCTTGTTGTTCGTTTGTACCTGCGGTCGAGCGTGCCGCGCCTCCCGCCGGCCGTATTCTTATTACTATAAAAATCAGTTGATTTCAAGACTGGAAATTTTGCAGAAAATGTGGTAATATAAACACGCTGGATGAGGAAAAATTAATATTTGAAGATAAAAAATCCACAGCCGACGTTCGATCGTCGGCTGTGGTTTTTGTTATATGAAATTATTCAAATTCTATCGTTGCGGGGGGCTTGGAGGTGACGTCGTAGAGGATACGGTTTATGCCGCGGACTTCGTTGACGATGCGCACGGACACCTTATCCAGCACCTCGTACGGGATGCGCACCCAGTCTGCGGTCATAAAGTCCGAGGTGGACACCGACCGCAGCGCCAGCGCGTAATCGTAGGTGCGGCCGTCGCCCATGACGCCGACGGAGCGCATATTCGTGAGCGCCGCGAAATACTGGCTCATGGTGTCCTGCAGCCCGGCCTTCGCTATCTCGTCGCGGAAAATGTAGTCCGCTTCTCTGAGAATGTCCAGCTTCTCTTTCGTGACCTCGCCGATGACGCGGATGCCGAGGCCGGGGCCGGGGAACGGCTGGCGCTGGACAAGCGTTTCCGCCAAACCAAGCTCGCGGCCGAGCGCGCGCACCTCATCCTTGAACAGCATACGGAGCGGCTCGATTATCTCCTTGAAATCCACATAGTCGGGCAGGCCGCCGACATTATGATGGCTCTTGATGACCGCGGCGTCGCCCTTGCCGGACTCGATAACATCGGGGTAAATGGTGCCCTGAACAAGATAATCGACGCTGCCGATCTTCTTGCCCTCGATCTCGAACACGCGGATGAACTCCTCGCCGATGATCTTGCGCTTGGCTTCCGGCTCCACGACGCCCTTCAGCGCCGTCAAAAACCGCTCTTCCGCATCCACGCGGATGAAGTTTATATCCCACTTTGCGAACGCGGCCTCCACCTCGTCGCCCTCGTTTTTGCGCATCAGGCCATGGTCAACGAACACGCAGGTGAGCTGATTGCCGACAGCCTCGGCCAGCAGCGCGGCGGCCACAGAGGAATCGACGCCGCCGGAAAGCGCGAGCAGCACTTTGCCGCCGCCGACCTTCGCGCGTATCTCCTCGATAGCGCGGCGCTTGTAATCCGCCATCGTCCAGTCGCCGACAGCGCCGCAGACCTCATAGAGGAAATTGTGCAGCATCTCGCGGCCATAGACAGTATGGTTGACCTCAGGATGGAACTGCACACCATAGAAGCCGCGCTCCTCGTCGCAGATGCCGACGGTCGGGCAGGCGGCGGAATGAGCGACAAGGCGGAAGCCCTGCGGAACCTGCGCCATATAGTCGCCGTGGCTCATCCATGTTATGCTCTCGGCGGGAATATTCTTGAAAAGCTTGCATGAGGTATCAAAATAGGTCTCCGTCTTGCCGTACTCGCGCGCGGAATCATCCTGCGCGGCAGTGACCTTGCCGCCCAGCTCATGCGCAAGGAGCTGGCAGCCGTAGCATATGCCCAGAATGGGGACGCCTAGCTCGTATACGCCCGTGTCCACATGGGGCGAACCGGCCGCGTAGACGCTGTTCGGGCCGCCGGTGAAAATGATGCCGATTGGGGCAAAGGCTTTTATCTCTTCCAGAGACGTACCGAAGGGCTTGACCTCGCAATAGACGTTGCACTCACGGACGCGGCGGGCGATAAGCTGGTTATACTGTCCGCCGAAGTCAAGAATAAGAATCTTTTGATTTTTCATGCAGAACCTCCGTAGCTTTTTGACGAATACATTATATATTCTAATCCGCCCCTTTGCAAGAGCAAACGAAAAAAGCGTGATTTTGTTGACTTAGCTCCCAAAAAAGTGTATTATTTTTGGGTAAAAACATTTTATTTCAGGAGGCGTTTCATGTCCGGAGTTATTTCAAGAGGAGTACGTGCCCCCATCGTGCGCGAGGGAGACGATATAGTTAAGATAGTTGCGGATTCCGTCGTGGCCGCAATGGCCGAGGACGGCTTCAAGCTGCGCGAGCGCGATGTCGTTTCCGTCACCGAATCCGTTGTTGCGCGCGCGGACGGCAACTATGCCAGCGTTGACGATATCGCGGCCGATGTCAAGGCCAAGCTCGGCGGCGGCACTGTCGGCGTTGTGTTCCCGATCCTTTCCCGCAACCGCTTTGCAATATGCCTGCGCGGCATCGCGCGCGGCTGCAAAAAAGTCGTGCTCATGCTGTCCTACCCCTCCGACGAGGTCGGCAACCACCTCTTTGACGAGGACACGCTCGATGACAGCGGCGTGAACCCCTACACCGACGTTCTCAGCCTCGACGATTACCGCCGCCTCTTCGGCTATATCAAGCACCCCTTCACCGGCGTTGACTACGTGGAATACTACGAGTCCGTGATCCGCGAGGAGGGCGCCGAGGCCGAAATCGTATTCGCAAACCACGCCGAAGTGATCGTCAAGTACGCCGAAAACGTCATCTGCTGCGATATACACAGCCGCGAGCGCTCCCGCCGCCGCATCAAAGCCGCGGGCGGCAAGACTGTTTTGACTCTGTGCGACATTCTCAACGCCCCCGTGAACGGCAGCGGCTGGTGCCAGTACGGTCTGCTCGGCTCCAATAAGGCCACTGAGGGCAAAGTCAAGCTCTTCCCGAAGAACGCGCAGGAGGTTGCCGAGGGTATTCAGTCGGCGCTGCTTGAGCGCACGGGCGTAAAGGTCGAGGCCATGGTCTATGGCGACGGCGCATTCAAGGACCCCATGGGCAAGATCTGGGAGCTTGCCGACCCTGTCGTCAGCCCCGGTTTCACCTCCGGTCTTGTCGGCCTGCCGAACGAGCTGAAGCTAAAGTATCTCGCCGACAACGACTTTGCCGGGCTCTCCGGCGACGAACTGAAGGCCGCGATTCAGGAGTCCATCCGCAAGAAGGACGCCGACCTCAAAGGCAACATGGCCTCCGAGGGCACGACGCCGCGCCGCCTGACCGATCTCATCGGCTCTCTCTGCGACCTGACCAGCGGCAGCGGAGACAAGGGCACGCCGATAATCGTCGTGCAGAACTACTTCTCCAACTACGCCGAATAAGATGATAATATAGTCAAAACGCCGTTCCGGAGTTTTCTCCGAAACGGTGTTTTGTTATGCCTGCGCGTTTATATACTCTTCAAGCATTTTTACTTCCGGCGCGTCACGCTCAGGGACGCCGACACGAATAAAGCTGTCGCCGAATATGCCGCGGATTATCAAGCGCTCAGCGCGCACCGTGAGGAACGGGCGGGCAAGCCGGCTCAGCAGCATTGCCTTGCCCAGCGGCTCAAGCCGCTCCGCCAGTTCCGCGTTCAACGGCTCCGTAAGGTTGAAAACATACGCATACCAGCCGCTCTCGGCGCATTGCTCCAGACTGCGCTCTATACACAATACTCTCTGCATGGCAGCCCCTCATTTTTTAAGACTGCGACTTATCTCCGCCGCCGCGGCTATAAACGCATCTATATCCTCGGACGGTGTCAGCCAGCTGACGCTCACCCTGACGCTGCCGCTGCCCCCGCCGACGATCCCGGCAAGCAGCGGGGCGCAGTGATACCCGGCTCTGACCACCACGCCGTACAGATCGCCCAAAATATACGCCGAGTCCGCGGGGAGCAGCCCGGAAAAATTAAAGCAGACTATATTGCTTTCCGGAGCCGTTGTATAAAGCCGCACCCCGTCAAGCTTTTTCAAGGCGGAGATCAGCCGGCGGGAGTCCGCGCGCACCTTTTCAAAAATATTTTCTACTCCGCAGTCCAGCACAAATCTTGCTCCTGCGGCAAGCCCGGCAAGTCCATGCAGATTCTGTGTGCCGACCTCGTACTGTCCCGCTCCCGGTTCCGTCGGGAATACACTGCCGCCGTTTCTGCCGGTTCCACCCCATTTCGGGCATTCAAGCTCCAGCCCGCCGCGCAGATAAAACCCGCCTGTACCGGTCGGCCCGAACAGCGCCTTGTGCCCGGTAAAGACTGCGGCGTCCACGCCCCATTCGGCAAGCTCAACGGGGATTATCCCCGCCGACTGCGACAGGTCGCAGATGCACAGCGCGTTATGCCTGCGGCACAGCTCCGCTATTGCGCGGATATTCTGCACATGCCCTGTCACGTTTGAGCAGTGATTTACGAACACGTAGTCCGCTTCCGCCGCCGCGGCGTCCCATGCGTCCATGCTTATCGTCCCGTCGGAGCCGGGCATCAGAACACGTATGTTGTCCCGATCCGTCAACGCATACAGCGGCTTCACAAGCGCATTATGCTCATAGCAGCTTATGCAGATCTTTTTGCCTGCCAGCGGCAGACCTCGCAGCAGCATATTGAAGCTCTCCGTCGCGCCGGAGGTAAAAAACACGCGCTCATCGCGTACGCCGAGCAGCTCCGCTATCGCTCTGCGGCATACGGCGGTCACGTCCTCACCGCATACGCTGCCGCGCCCCGCGTCGTACGGGGGCGACAGCAGCGCTTCTTCCACCGCCCGCACGACGCAGTCGGGTTTCGGGAAGCTGGTTGCGGAATTGTTGAGGTAGATCATCCCTCTACAAGCGTAAAGCCCATCATCTGCGAAAGCTGTCTGAGCTTTTCTATCTGATTTCCGAACACAAGCGCCTGATGATGGCCAAAGTCCATCATCTTATGCAGATAGCCGCGTACATCGTCCATCTGCAGATAGTAGAACGGACTGCAATAGTAATCCCTGTATTCGGTGCGCAGAACCTTGCCGGTCTTAACGAGCATACGGGTGCCGGTGGGGTCGAATCGCGCGAGCGTGACCTCGTCTTCCGCATTCTGCGCGAAGTCTATCTGTATCTTGCCGCCAAAGCCTTGACCTGTGAAGCTGTATATGCTGTAATCGAGCGAGGGTTTATCAAAGCCGTTCATCTTCAGACATGGAACGGAGTGGTGTATGCTCATCAGCTCGTCGGATTCATACAGGGGGTTGCCCATGAATGCGGGGCGCTGTGCAGTATACATCAGTATCGTCATGGCAAGCATGGCGTTCATGTCCTCCTCGCAGGCGCTCGGAATACCGCTGTCCTTGTTCAGGCTATGCGTGATGCACGGAACGAATTTCCTGTTCTGCGGGATGCGTGAGCGGCACAGCTCAACGCACGCCGTTGAAAACGCATTGCAGCGGTACTTATCCATCATTGCCTGCGACGCGAGATAATAGCGCAGGTCGGAGCTGAGCCATTCAAGGCGTACGCGCGACTCGTGCGCACCGTTATAAAGCTTCTCGGCAAGGGCAAGCGCGGCGTCGGGGTCGATGTCGTCCATGACGGGGAATATATCCGTAAACGGCTTTTTTATGACCTCAAAGCCAAACCGGCTGCGCACGCCTTCAAGGTCACGGATATTGCTGAGCAGTCCCCATGTCGGCTGCTCGCCCGCAGTCAGAATGAGCGCGCGGGTGTTGGCAACTGCCTTTCTGACCCACAGCAGGTGCAGCAGGTCGACAAGCTCCCCGCGGTCTATCGGATAGTACGCTTCCATGCCGATGCTGCGCAGATAGGCGCAGGTGTCGGCGGCGCTGACGGTATGGGTATAGGAGATAATGGGCTTTTTGAAGCGCTCTATCTTCGGTATGCGCTGATTCATGACCATTATATAGTCAACATCGGCAAGCTCCCGGCGTATCTCTGCTTCCTGCTCCTCGGTCAGCATGAAATTCTCATAATACGGCACGGCCAGCGGCTCAAGGATATTTATCTCTGCCGGCATATCCTCCAGCGACTTGCAGTATTTTTCAAACAGCATGTCGCATCTGGCGTTTTCGGCTTCGGGAGTCATGTCCTCGCGGGCGCCGCCTCTGCAC
>CAVCWF010000052.1:0-4179 GCA_963605945.1 Lachnospiraceae bacterium | reverse complement strand
ATAAAGAAAACCTCTGTCATTCCGAGGAGCGAAGCGACGTGGGAATCCGTTTCTCCTTTGGTCTGTACCGTATTCTCGTGCAGTGTAAAAGAGACGCGGATTGCCACGACCGGTGTGTTCACCGGTCTCGCAATGACAGGTGGGATTTGGGCAGGTGCAGCAACTCTTCATGCGGCACGACGCGCGGGATTTTTCTCTCCCTCAGTCAGCTTCGCTGACAGCTCCCTCGTCAGAGGGAGCCAAGGTCGCACCACAATATAACCCCCTCGCGTTTTTTGTAACATACTACAATTGTTTTTTCACTGCGGGCATGGTATAAATAACGGCGGTTTTTGAATAACTGAAAACGCTGGTGAAAAACATGAGTAAAACCAATACACGTATGCTGCTGCGCTGCGCGGTGTTCGCCGCTCTCACCGCCGTCGGCGCGTTTATACGCATCCCATTTGCGCTCTCCTCCATTACGCTGCAATTCTTCTTCACGGCAATGGCGGGACTGGTTCTCGGTGCGCGCTGGGGCGCGGCATCTCAGGCGATATATGTCCTGCTAGGTCTGGCGGGGCTGCCCATCTTCTCTGCCGGCGGCGGGGCGGGCTACATCTTCTATCCCTCGTTCGGCTTTCTGCTCGGCCTTATCCCTGCGGCATATGCAACAGGCCGGCTCTGCGGCGGCTGCAAAAGCCCCGCGCGCATCGCCCTCGCCTGTGCCGCCGGTCTCGGCGTGCTGTATCTGGTGGGGTTGCCGTACATGGCGCTCATATTCGGCGTCTACCGCGGAACGCCGCTCCCCTTCTGGCGGCTCATCCGGGACGGAATGCTTATCTTCCTCCCCGGCGACGCTCTGAAGATCGCCGCCTGCGTATTCCTTGCGCCGCGGCTGCTGAAACGCATACCGACATAATATCAAACCCGCCTGAAGCTTCAGGCGGGTTTGCTTGTTTTCTTTTCAAGGCGCTCGAACATGACCGCCATCAGCGCCAGCAGCGCGGCGATATACACCGGCAGCAGCCACGCCCCGATATATCCGGCAAGCAGGCCGAAGAGCGGCGGCATCAGGCATGTCCCGACATAGGCGCTCGCCATCTGCACGCCGATTATCGCCTGCGATCTCTCAGCGCCGAAGTGCGCCGGGGTCGAGTGGATTATGCTGGGATATATCGGCGCAGAGCCGATCCCAAGCAGCACAAAGCCCGCAAGCGCGACTTTCTGCGCGGGCATAAACAGCATGAGCGTCCCCACTGCGATAAGAACCTCACCCGCTCTGACCAAGCTTCGGTCAGAAAAACGCAGTGTCATAAAGCCGTTGACAGCGCGCCCCGCGGTTATCCCTATGAAATACAGCCCCGCGAAGCTCGCCGCGGTCTCCGCGTCCACTCCGCGCGTCAGCACGAGGTAGCTTCCCGCCCAGAGCCCGGCGGTCTGCTCCAGCGCGCAGTAGCAGAAGAAGCACAGCATGACCTCCTTCGCCCCGCGTATGCTCACGATCTCGCGCAGGCTCAGGGCGCGCGCCGCCCCGTCCTCCTGCGCCGACTGCGGTCTTTTCCACAGAGGCAGGCTTATCAGCAGGATCAGTGTCAGGCCGAGCTGGATATACGAGATATCCCTGTACCCGCTCTGCCATCCGCGCCCCACAGTCAGTGCGGCGCTCATTATCAGCGGCCCGACGGACGCGCCGACGCCCCACATGCAGTGCAGCCAGCTCATGTGGCGGCTGGCATAATGGAGGGCGACATAGTTATTCAGCGAGGCGTCCACGCTCCCAGCGCCAAGCCCGTACGGAATCGCAAAGATGATAAGCATGGCAAAGCTCCCGCTTATCGAAAAGCCGAAGAGCGCCGCCGCTGTCATCGCAACGCTTACCGCCGTGACAAGCCCCGTCCCGAAGCGGCGCGTCAGCCGCTCGCTCATAAGGCTTGAAACTATCGTGCCCGCCGCGATGGTCATCGATATCGCCCCGGCGTACGACACCGGAACGTTCAGTTCCGGGTAAATACTCGGCCACGCCGCGCCCAGCAGGGAGTCCGGCAGGCCGAGACTTATAAACGCAAGATATATGACCGCGAGAAGAAGCTGTATCATATCTCTCTCCTATCCGACATGAAAAGCTCCGGCAGCAAAAGCTGCCGGAGTGTCCCGCAGATGCCGTGCCGGCCCAATTATAACCTGCACAAATTAGCAGGTGGGTCGCCTAAGTTCTGTTTCGCTGCTTCCAACGTCCGGCCTGTGCCGGGAGGCCTGCAATCCGCAGATTCAAATCGGCATCCCTTATAAGGAATGTGGGTTTAATGGGCCGTGAAGTCCGTTATCGGACAGCACGCACACAGCAGGAACCGTTTTTCTATACAAGTCCCCGTCCGCGGTATAGTATATTCTATGCCGCATCGGGCGGGAAAATACCGTGGGTGAGGATTATTCCTCTTCCCCGTTCTCGCCCTCGTCCTCGTCGTCGAAGAGGAGAACCATGAAGTGCTCATACACGTCCTGAAGCTGAGCTTCGTCGTCGATAGACTCGAAAATCTCCTCGCTGGACTCGTCAAGCACCGAACGCAGGATTATCATGCCGTAATCCGGATCGTTCTCGTCCATATCCGCAGGAAGGAAAGCCTTATAGGTTTCCCCGTTATAATCCATAGTGTCAAGCACCTCAAGTTCAAACTCGGTGCCGTCGTCATCCACGATAGTGATAAAATCGCTGCCGAAATCTTCGCTCATAATGTTCCTCCGCGCGGTAATACCGCTGACTCAAATTTAAGTAGCTTCATCGCTGTCTCTGCTTATAATATATACTAACTCCGGCAAGAAATCAAGGGATATATTAAATCGCCCTCAGCTCTGCTCCGCCTGCTTCTTTCTGAGTCTGGACGAAGCGATATAAAGCGGGATCGCCGCAAGCTGCGCCGCGACCGAAACCACGACCATGGCGGGGATACTCACATCATAGAGCACACCGAGCAGCCAGCTGCCGAGGAACCAGAACGCACCGAACGAGCACTCGAAGATGCCGTAGCCCGTGGCGCGGCTGGTTTTCGGCACCATGCTTGTGACCGCGGCCTTGAGGATGGATTCCTGTGCGCCCATGCCGACGCCCCAGAGCACCACGCCGAGCAGCAGCATCGGCACCGAGTCGAACATGAACACGAACACCCCAAACGGCGCAGATATGAGCGTCGACCACACCAGCGCGCGCACGCCGCGCTTGTCGTACATCAATCCGAACACGAGCGCCGCCACGGCGTCGACCAGCATTGCCCCCGCGTACAGCAGCGGCAGAGTACCGGTTGTGACGAGTGAGCCTGTCTCCGCAAGGCCGCTGCTAAGGTGGGCATAGGTGCGCGAAACGTGCATGATTATGATCGAATAGTCGATAAAGCCGAAGGCAAACAGGCTTATACCGGCGATATAGAGCACGAATTCCTTTTTCATCTTGAACGGGATGAACTCCTTAGGTTCCGGCTCGAAGTGCTCCGGGTTCGGGAACTTATAACGCGTGATGATGAGCAGGATCAGCGTCACGGCTCCCGGAATCGCCAGAACGGCAAAGCAGGTGGAATACACCTCAAAGGTCGTGCCGTCGGTCTTGAACAGCATCACGAGATACAGCAGCACGGGGCCAAGGAACGCGCCTATCTGGTCGAGCACCTCCTGTATTCCGAAGCTCTTGCCGACGCCCTCCTGAGACGCCGCGAAGGACATTATCGTGTCCTTTGCCGGCTTCTTTATCGCCTTGCCCATACGCTGAATGACCAGCAGCGCGCAGGCCGCGATCCAGCCGTGCTCTCCCACGAGTGCAAGCGCCGGAACCGCGAGGACGTCCAGAACGTAGCCGAGGATCGTCATCGGCCAATAGTGCTTTGTCTTGTCCGTGAGCTTGCCGAAAACGTAGCGCATCGAGTACCCGATAAGCTCGCCGAGCCCTGACACGAAACCGATCGTCGCCGCCGACGCGCCCAAAAGCGACAGGTACGCGCCGCGTATGCTGGACGCGCCCTCATGGGTCATATCCGAAAAAAGGCTCACTATCCCGAACAGGATTATAAACAGCATCGCCTGTGACAGCTTCTTTTTATTCTCTTTCATTTTCGTCTCCGCCTTTCAGTATTCCGGTCATTTCAGAAAAATCCGCCTTGCTTTCGGCCTTACAGCGTCGGTAAAGGATGTCGAGTATGCGCGCAAACTCCG
>CAVCWF010000051.1:0-6212 GCA_963605945.1 Lachnospiraceae bacterium | reverse complement strand
GTATAGCGCTTGCCCGTGACCTTGCCGGTGACGGTGCAGTCCTTGACGGTGCCGTAGTTCTCGCCCGCGACGCCGCCGACGTTCGTAAGGCCGGCAACGGTGCCGTCAAAAGCGCAGCCGCTGATGGTGCCGCGGTTCGTGCCCGCGATGCCGCCGACGTTTTCACGCGTGCCGTCCGGCGTTACGGTGCCGGAGAGCTTGAGATTTATGACCCGCGCGCCCTCCTCGATATAGCGGAAGAAGCCCTGATGCGAGCCGTCGGTGGCGAGGGTGAAGTTCGTGATGCTGTGGCCGTTGCCGTTGAACGCGCCGGAGAAGGACGGGATCGGCTGTATCGCCTCGCCGCCCATGTCGATATCCTCGTCCAGCAGGACGGACAGACCCACGGAATAGCTGTCCAGCTGACAGTTGCGCGCAAAGGTGCGCAGATCCTCCGCGGTCACGATATGTATGACCTGATTGTCCGCCGCGGCCGCGGGTATCGCAATGCCCGCCGCGAGCAGCACGGCAAGCAGCAGCGCCATGACTCTTTTCTTCTTCATTGTTCCTCTCCTCCGCCGCGATTCGGCTCCGGTAAGATTATTTCCGGTATCTCCTCAACGCTGCCCATGTCGATGACCGCATTGAGCGTACCTTTGAAAACGCCGTGTATCTCCGCGTCCACGATGCCGTCCAGCGTCCCCCGCACACGGCCGTTGATGCGGATTATGCCCGTGTGCGTGGTTGCTTCCGCGCCGCGGGATATGGTGAATTTGGTCTTGCGTATGAGAATATCGCCCAGCAGGAGTATCTGCGGCAGGACGAACAGAACGAGCATGATGGATATCGCGGTGCCCATGCCGAGGTACACGCCGATGGCGGAGACCGTCTCGTCCGAGGTGACAAGGCCGATGATGAGTCCCGCCGAGGCGAGCATCGTGCCCGACGTGACGATGGTCGGGAAGGCGAGGTTCATCGACTCGATGATGGCCTTCTTCAGCGGCAGCGACTCGCGCAGCTCCATGAAGCGGCTTGAGATGACGATGGCGTAGTCGATGTTCGCGCCCATCTGGATGGCGCTTATTATAAGATACGTCAGGAAGAACAGGTTATTCCCGGCGAGATAGGGTATGGAGAAGTTTATCCAGATACTGCCCTGAATGACCAGAATGAGCAGCACCGGCAGCCCCGCGGACTTGAACGTGAACAGCAGCACCGAGATGACGAACACGATCGACAGCACGCTTATCAGCAGGTTATCCTTTTCAAACGAGGTGCGCAGATCCTTGCAGCTCGTCGTATCGCCGACGACGTAGCTCTCGTCGTAATAGCGCGCGGTGATGCCGTGGATGATGTCGAGGTAGTTGTAGCTCTCCTCGCCCTCGGTCGGGACGTCGGCATACAGGACGATGCGGCTCCATTTGTCGCTCTTCAGCTGGAGCTTTGCGTCATTTATCTGCTGCTCAAGCTCGTCCAGCCGCTCCTCGGTGTCCGCCGGGATGTTGACCTCGACCTCGTCGCGCTTGTCGCAGAGGTAGCCGAACATGTCCAGCAGCGGGACGGCGTAATTTTCAAGATTGGTGACGACCTGACCGTACTCGTTTATGTCCATCGCGTAGCCCGTGTACAGCACCTGCGCGACCTCATAATCTAGGTCGGCAAGCTCCGCGAACTGGCGCGGCGTCAGCTCCGAAGTCAGGTAGTATTCGTCGGTGGCCTTGATGTTGGCAAGCCCCGTGACGCTGACGGTGCGGCTCAGCTCCTCGACCTCGGAGATAAGCTTCGCTTCCCTGCCGTAGTCCCCGGCGGGGACGATGATGGCCATCTGGTTGTCGATGCCGAACAGCTCCTCAATGCGCTGGTAGGCGAGCTGGTTGTCGTTATGGCGGATGGAGTCCACCGAATAGTGCGAATAGACGTAGTTGACGCGGCCGGAGAACACGACGCCCAGCACGAGCAGAATCGCAAACACGGGCGGCATGACGAAGCGCGTCTTATACGCGAAGCGGCCGAGCCAGCTGACCTTCGGGATGAAGCTGCGGTGGTGCGTCCGGTCGATGAGGCCGGAGAAGGTCACGAGCAGGCCGGGCATCAGCAGGAACACCGAGCACAGGCTCAGAAGAATCGCCTTTATCATTACGACGCCGATATCGTAGCCCAGCCGGTACTGCATGAAGGTCAGAGCCAGAAGGCCGGACACGGTCGTCAGGCTGCTGGCGGATATCTCCGGGATGGCCTTGCTGAGCGCGGCGATGGCCGCCTCGCGCGCGGCCTTGTTCTCGCGCTCCTCCATGTACCGGTGGCAGAGGATGATGGCGTAGTCGATGGCCATGGCGAGCTGGAGGACGATGGCGACGGAGTCGGTGACGAAGGATATCTCCCCCATCATGTAGTTCGTGCCCATGTTCAGCAGTGCCGCCGCGCCGAAGGTTATCAGCAGCACCGGGATCTCGGCGTAGGTTTTCGAGGTAAACAGCAGCACGACGACGATTATGAGCGCCGCAATGCCGTCGACGATGAGCAGCTCGCGGTTGATTATCTCCTTGAGGGGGTTGCCGACCTCGGTGTTGACGTAGAGGTCGTAGACGCTGAGCATGTCGCGCAGGGTGTCCATGGCGAGGACGCTGACCTCGTCGTCGTTTTCGCCGTCAAAGGTGACGGAGAAGAGCGCGGCGGCCTCGTTGTAATGCTCCGGACTGTCGTCGAACGCGACCTCCTTGACGCCGGGGACGCGCTCGATGTCGGCGCAGATTTTTTCCGCCTGCTCGTAGCTCACGTTCTCGACGACGATGCGCGCGGTGCCGAAGGTCGTAAACTCATCGTCCATGAGTTCGAGGCCGATCTGCGTCTCGGTGCTCTCCGGCAGGTATTTGGTCAGGCTGTCGCTGACCTCCACCCAGCCGGACGAAAAGATGCAGAATACCGCCGCGGCGATGTATATGAGAAAAATGATGTTTCGTTTGTCTACAATGAATGCGGCCACACGCTCCATGAGGCTCGCTTTTCCTGATCTCATCGGCATAATCTCCCCCGAAAAATGCGCAGAGTCCTACAAATACAGATTATAACAGGAACGGCAGAAGAAAGCAATTTTTTTCTGAAGGAGTTTTGTGGGGGGAAGGATGAATCTTTGCCGCGGAGCGCTGCCCTTTTAGGGTAGTGCAACGGCGGCGCGGTAGTGAATGACATGCCGGGGGCATGTCAGAGCCGCGCCGTGACCGAGCCGCAGCGAGACAGTCCCCAGTGCGCACACTGGGGAAAGGGGTCGCCAGAGCATGGTAACGAGCAGAGGGGAAAAGAAAGGGCAGACTAAAAACAACCTGTCATTGCGAGGAGCGAAGCGACGTGGCAATCCGTTCTCCTTCCGCATAATGCTTATTCTACCTGCGCTGCACAGGGGATGCGGATTCCCACGACCCGCCTGAGGTGTAAGTTCGCGCACTGGTCTCGGAATGACAACTTTTTCTTCACGCTGCCCTATCTTTTTCTCATTGGCAACAATTCAGTACGGACAATCCCTCAGGCGCTTCGCGCCAGCTCCCTTTACACAAGGGAGCTTATGACGTGGTCTTTACTCCGCCTTGTCTTTTTCCTATTGGCAATCGTCTAAGACTGGCGACCCCTCAGGCGGCATACGCCGCCAGCTCCCCTAAGAGGGGCGCCAAGGGGGTGCAACAAAGATTTAATAATGGTGCGTCGTTTTATACACGCCACAAAACCTGTAATCCACCAAAACAGGACGGCACGGAGGCCGTCCCCTACGAATGTTTCTTGGAAATATGCGCCGATTTCGAGTCTTTGCCGCGAAGCGCTGCCCCTGCTAGAGGAAGTGGCACGAAGTGCCGAAGGGGTCGCCAGAGTATAGGAACGAGCAGGGTGGAAAAGAAAGAGCAGAGTATAAATAAGCACTGTCATTCCGAGACCGGTGCGCACACCGGTCGTGGGAATCCGCGTCTTCTTTACGCAGTATAAAAACGAACTGCTGTCTCAAGGGGAAACGGATTGCCACGTCGCTTCGCTCCTCGCAATGACAGGGGGTCTTTACTCTGCTCTGTCTTTTCCTCATGGCAATAGTCCAAAACGGGACGGCACGGAGGCCGTCCCATACGGTGTTTATTTGGCGCACCCCCCACAACAAAAAAATACGCAGAAAGCTTTCGCTTTCTGCGTATTCACTGCGGTTGATATCAGACGAGCTCGATGACTGCGACTTCCGCTGCGTCGCCGCGGCGGGTGCCGATGCGGGTGATGCGGGTGTAGCCGCCGTTGCGCTCCGCGTACTTCGGGGCGATCTCATCGAATACCTTCTTGGCGACATCCTCACGGGTGATGAAGGCCAGTGCCTGACGGTAGGACGCCAGATCCTTTGCCTTGCCAAGAGTTATCATCTTCTCGGCCATCGGGGCGATCTCCTTGGCGCGGGTAACGGTGGTCTCCATGCGGCCAAGATCAAGAAGATCAGTGACCTGCTGACGGAGCATTGCCATACGGGCGTCGGTCGCCTTGCCGAGCTTTCTGGTTCCGGGCATAATTGCATTTCCTCCTTCTTGAGAGCTTACTGATTGTCCTCGTCCGCCAGTGACAGTCCCATCATAGTCAGCTTGTGCTCGACTTCTTCAAGGGACTTGCGGCCGAGGTTGCGGACCTTGATCATCTCATCCTGAGTCTTGCTGACCAGATCCTCAACGGTATTGATATTTGCGCGTTTGAGGCAGTTAAAGCTCCTCACGGACAGATCCAGCTCTTCGATCGTCATCTTGAGCACGGTGTCCGGCTCCTTCTCTACCTTCTCAACAACAGTGGAGTTGCTGCCGATAGTGTCGGACAGATCCGTGAAGAGAGTGAAGTGGTCGCAGAGTATCTTTGCACCCAGAGAGAGAGCATCGCGGGCAGCCATGGTCTTGTCCGTCCAGACCTCGATGGTCAGCTTGTCAAAGTCGGTCTGATTGCCGACACGGGTATTCTCGACAGTGTAGTTGACCTTGAGAACCGGAGTGTAGATGGAGTCTACCGGAATGGTGCCGATGGGCGTCTGCGGGGTCTTGTTCTGCGCGGCGGAGACGTAGCCTCTGCCGTGATCCAGAACCAGCTCCATGTTCAGCGCGCCGTCGGGGCCAAGGGTCGCGATGGGCTGCTCAGGATTGAGTATCTCCACCTCCGCGTCTGCCTTGATGTCGCCGGCGGTGACTTCGCCCTCGCCGGAGGCTTCAATGTAGACGGTCTTGGGGCCGGTAGAATGCAGAAGCGCTATGATGCTCTTGACGTTGAGGACGATCTCGGTCACGTCCTCCTTCACACCGGGGATCGTGGAAAACTCATGCTGTACGCCTGCGATCTTGATGCTGGTGCAGGCGGTACCGGGGAGAGATGACAGGAGTACCCTGCGAAGAGAGTTACCAAGTGTTGTTCCGTAGCCGCGTTCCAGAGGCTCTATAATGTACTTGCCGTACGAGCTGTCTGCGGGTGTTTCGATGCACTCAATGCGCGGCTTTTTAATTTCGATCATAAGTGTTTTATAACCCTCCTTTTAAGTCTTGTGCCACTTGCGGCACATGCGGTGATTCAGCTTACCAATTTGAGGGTGTCTTTATTACTTGGAGTACAACTCGACGATGAGGCGCTCTTCGATGGGCATATCAATGTCCTCGCGTGCGGGAACTGCAACGATCTTTGCCGTCAGATTATTCTTGTCATACTCGATCCACTTGGGAGCGGCGCGGAAAGCATTATCCTCAATATTTTCCTTGATCTTCTGCATCGACTTGCCCTTCTCGGTGAGAGAAATGACCATGCCGGGCTTGACCTGATAGCTGGGGATATTGACCTTGCGGCCATTGACGGTGACGTGACCGTGGTTGACGAGCTGACGAGCCTCGCGGCGGGTCATGCCGAAGCCAAGACGGAAAACGACGTTGTCAAGGCGCTGCTCAAGGATGGCGAGGAGGTTCTCACCGGTGATGCCGGGCATCTTCTCGGCTCTCTCATAGTAGAGACGGAACTGCTTCTCCAGCACGCCGTAGATGAACTTGACCTTCTGCTTCTCGTTGAGCTGCATACCGTACTCGCTCTGCTTCCTGCGGACCTGAGCTTTGGGGTTGCGTATGGTGTCGATCTTGCTCTTGCCGGTGTAACCCAGAGATGCCGGGGTAACGCCCAGAGCCTTTGCACGCTTTACAACGGGCTGTGTATTCTTTGCCATTATCTGTACCCTCCTTCAATTAGACGCGGCGACG
>CAVCWF010000050.1:0-9433 GCA_963605945.1 Lachnospiraceae bacterium | reverse complement strand
GTGCAGCACCGTATAGACGACCTCAAGCGCGGGTCTGCCGGTCTGCGCCTGTATATCGACGGGGATGCCGCGGCCGTTATCGGTGACGGTGATGGTGTCGCCGGGGTTGATGGTCACGGTTATATGGTTGCAGAAGCCGGCAAGCGCCTCGTCGATGGCGTTGTCGACTATCTCATAAACCAGATGATGCAGTCCTGACGCAGATGTCGAGCCGATATACATGCCGGGGCGCTTGCGCACGGCTTCAAGTCCTTCGAGAACCTGAATCTGCGAAGCGTCATATTCGTTCATTTTATTTTCTATATTGTCTGCCATTTGGTGCCTCCGAGTAATAATATTATGCGTTTACCGCGCCCGCCTCCGCGCGGCGCAGCAGGGTTGCCGCAGCCATTTGGCTGAGATACACGGCGGTTTTTTCTCCTGATCTGTACACTACGAAGGATTTTGGAATGTCCTCCGCGGCATTTATCACATGACCCGCCTTTTCGGACATGGTCAGATATTTTCTTGTAATATGGGATTGAGAGGTTATGTCTAGGTCAAAGATGCCGACTATCCCGGCGGTGTCGATGACCGTACCTTTACCCAGATGCAGATACATCAGTGAATTCTCCCGTTTTCAACGAACAGCACCTTGCCTCCGGTGCGGCTCGATATCTCCTCGTCCTCGCAGCAGGTAATGAGCGTCTGCCCGCCGCCGATGCGGTTGAGGACGAATTTCTGCCGCTTCTCGTCAAGCTCAGAGAGAACGTCGTCCAGCAGGAGTATCGGATATTCCCCTGTCTCTGCGAGGAAAATCTCCCGCTCGGCAAGCTTCATTGAGAGCGCGGCGGTGCGCGTCTGTCCCTGAGAGGCGAAGCTGCGCGCCGGACGGCCGTTTATAAATATCTCAAGATCGTCCTTATGCGCGCCCGTGAGGCACTGCCCGCTGTCAAGCTCAGCGCGGCGGTGCGCCTCCTGATGCTCGCAGATATCGTAATATATCTCCTTCGCACTGCCGTAGACGTTTTTCACGGTACTCACGGTTTTGTATTTAATTTCCAGTTCTTCGCCGCTGCCGGAAAATTCCGAATGGATGGGCCGCGCCGCCTCGTCAAGCCTCGCGGCAAAGGCCGCGCGATAGCGTATCAGCTGCGCTGATGCCCGGCACATTGCGTCCGAAAATTCGTCCAGCGCGTCAAGCAGGCTGGGCTTTTCATGCCAGTCCTTCAGAATACGCGATTTGTTCTCGTAGAGCTTATTGAAGTCTGACAAAAGCTCCGCATAGCGCGGCCTTATCTGGCTTATCGCGTTATCAAGAAGCCTGCGGCGCACAGCGGCACCCTCCTTGATGAGGTTCAGGTCATCTGGGCAGAAGAGCACCGCGTTTATCACTTCCGACAGCTCTGACGCCGATTTTCTCACGCCGTTGACCGTTATCTTTTTCGCCGTGCCGGGCTGCATGATTATCCTTATCGTCTGCTCGCGGTCATGGCTCGTGACGTCGGCAAGTATCTCCGCCGCAGAGTACCCGAACCCGGTCAGCTCACGGTCAAACCTCGTGCGGAAGCTGCGTCCGCACGAGAGCATATACACGGCTTCGAGAAGATTTGTCTTTCCCTGCGCGTTGCGGCCTGATATCACGTTTGTCCCGCCGGAAAACTCCGCCGTGTCCCATTCGTAATTTCTGAAGCCGTTAAGCGCGATCTTATTGACCTTCATTCCGCCGCTATCTCGAACGCAAAGCGGTCAAATTCCACCTTGTCGCCCGGACGGAGCTTCTTGCCGCGCATGGTGCAGACCTCTCCGTTGACCTTCACGAGACCATCCGCTATAACGTTCTTAGCCTCTCCGCCGGTACCGACCGCGGCGGCATATTTCAAAAGTGCATCAAGCTTGATAAATTCGGTATTTATAAGTATTTTTTCCATTTTTATCTCTTTTCAAAAAATGAATCATGCTCCGGCGTGGAGACGCACGGGAAGTATCATATACGTGAAATTCTCGCTGCCGTCCGCCGCTTTCACAACGCAGGGGGAGGAAGCCGTATTCAGGCAGATTTTCAGCTTCTCGGTGCCGGATGCCTTGAAAGCGTCCATGAGATAACGGTCGTTGAAGCCTATCTCAAGCCCGTCGCCGCTGCCCTCGCAGGTGCAGACGTCCTCGGCCTTGCCGATGGGCGTGGCGCAGGTGCATTCTATTGCTCCGTCGCCGAATATCATGCGGATGGGGCTGCTGTTTTTCTCGCTCACGATCAGCGCAACGCGGTCAATGGTGGACATCATCTCGCTGCGCTCGACCTCAAGTTCGATACGGAAGTTGTCGGGGATGGATTTGCGGTAATTGAGGAATTCGCCCTCAAGGCGGCGGGTGATGACGACGGTCTCGCCTATTGTGAAGGATATATGCTTTGTGCCTACCGCGACGGATACGATGTCGTCACTGTCGGCGCATATGCGTTCGATATCGGCAAGCGCAGAGCCGGGAACTACGAAGCTGCAATTTTCCATCTTTGCGCTTTCAAGCTTCTCGCAGCGCTTTGCAAGACGGTATCCGTCAACGGAGACGAGGGTCAGCGTGTCATCCTCGACCTCGAACAGCGTACCGGTGTATATCGGACGGACGTCGCTGTCGGAGACGGCGAAGATGGTCTGGTTTATCATGCTCTTGAGTATCTTCTGCGGGAGGGAGATATTGTTCAGGCTGTCGACCGCAGGCATTTCGGGGTAATCGTCGGCATTGATGCCCATGAAGTTGAATTCGCTCTTGCCGCATTTGACATTGACGTTGTTGTTCGAATCCGAGCTGATGGTGACGATGCCGTCCGGCAGTCTGCGGATCATCTCGCCGAAGAAGCGCGCTCCGACAACGATGCTGCCCTGCTCGGCGATGTCTGCTGCGATATTTGTGTATATGCCTTTCTTCAGGTCGTAGCCCGTGACGCGCAGGTCGATACCGGCCTGAAGCAGCAGACCCTCAAGCGCCGGGATAGGGCTTTTGGATGCCGTTGCTCTGGATGCGATAGTGCAGGCGGACTGAAGAATATATTTTTCGCATGAGATTTTCATTTCGTTTCCTCCGGTAAAAAATTTTCTGTAAGGAATAAATAAAGGATAATATTATTGTTGTAGTTGTTATAGGCAAAATTTTTGTGGAAAAGCCGCTGAAAGCATTGATAATAAAGAAAAATCGCTGTTGAAAAAATTGTTTCTAATTTCAGAGTTTTTAACACGGCCTGTTGACTGAAAATTTATCAACACGCGATCTTTAAACTTTCAACAGGCAGAATGTTAAAAGCCGGGGTCCTGAATCAGACCGAATTGATGTTCGATGTGATGTCCCTGACGGTGGCCGCCATGTTCGCATCCGTGACCAGCAGATCCTCCACCTTGCGGATGGAGCTGAGCACCGTCGCGTGATTTCGACCTTCATACTGAGCGCCGATATCCTTGAGCGACAGGTTCGTCAGCGAGCGCATGAGATACATGGAAACCTGACGCGCTATGGCCGTGTTCTTCGAGCGGTTCTGGCCGCGCAGATCGTCTTCGTTCAGCGAGTAATAGCGCGCCGTCTCGCGGATGATGCAGTCCGGCGTCGGGATATATGTCCCTATGCGGATGACGTCCTTTATGGCGCGTTTCACGGAGTCTATGGTTATAACGTCATTAAGAATCTCTTTGTACGCTGTGAGGCGTTTTATGACGCCCTCAAGCTGTCTGATGTTCGCCGTGATATTCGACGCTATGTACTCCACGGCGTCGTCAGAGAGCAGCAGACCGAGCTGTGCGGCCTTATTTCTGATTATCGCCATGCGCGTCTCAAAATCCGGCGGCTGGATATCCGCCATCAGGCCGCCCTCAAAGCGGGTGTGCAGACGGTCATCCAGCAGGGACATCTCCATCGGCGGCCGGTCGGACGTGAGAACTATCTGGTGCCCGGCCTCGTAGATGTTATTGAAGGTATGGAAGAACTCGTTCTGCGTCTGCTGCTTGCCGGCGATGAACTGAATATCGTCGACGAGGAACAGGTCGACGTTTCTGTACTTGGTTCTGAACTCCTCGGCGGTGCCGTCCTTGATGGCCTTGACGAGCTGTATCGTGAACTCGTCGCCCTTGACGTAGGCGATTTTCTTCGACGGGTCGCGATCGTGTATGGCCTGACCTATCGACAGGAGAAGATGCGTCTTTCCGAGTCCAGAATTGCCGTAGATGAAGAGGGGGTTATACGCCTTGCCCGGATTCTCCGCCACGGCGATGGCCGCCGCGTGAGCGAAGCGGTTTGAGTTGCCGACGATGAAACGGTCAAAGGTGTACCCGGCCATTTCGGGGAGTGAGTTCTCGTCCTTCTTCTTGCTCTCATAGTCGTTTATTTCGTCTCCGGCGAGTATGAGCAGGTCAAAATCACAGGAGAAGAGATCGGACAGCGCGGCTTTTATCGTGTCACCGAAGCGGGAGCTTATGATGCTGCGCTTGAAATCCGTTGTGGTGTGCAGGACGAGACGACAATCGTCAATTTCCACCGGCTCGCAGTCCGAAAACCATGTGGTTATTGCCGTCGGCGTGAGCTGAGATGATAAAATTCTTATTATTTCCTGCCAAATATCGTTGAGAGAGTTCATAATTACATACCTCGCCGATGATATATCTTTTAACTTATACATTATAGCAAAAATACCGATACGTTGCAAGATATAAATATAATATAGAAGAGAATAAAAGGCACAGCCAAAATGGCTGTGCCTTTGCGGTATGTATTTACTTTTTTTTCAGCTCTTCGAGAATCTCGGTCAGAAGCTCCTCGGTGGTAGGCTTGGGGTCTGCCTCCTCTTCCTCCTCCTTCTGCTTCTCGGTCAGGCTGCGCGCGGTGTTGAACGCCTTGATTATGAAAAACACCACGAGCGCTATGAGCAGAAAGTCTATGACCGTTCCGATGAAATTGCCGAAGCCGATGGTGATCGCCTCGCGCACCACCTCGCCGTCTACGATCTCGGCGGGGCGGACGAGGAGATTCAGCGCGCTCATGTCGCGCGTGCCGCATATCCAGCTTATAAACGGCATGAGCAGGTCGTTTACAAGAGAGGTCGTGATCTTGCCGAAGGCCGTTGCGATGACGACGCCGACGGCCATATCGAGGACGTTGCCGCGGCTGATAAAGGCTTTGAATTCTTCAAATAGCTTCTTCATACGTTTATCTCCTGTAAAATATTTACTTTTTATTTTTCAGGCACCAGAACCTTGATGCCGCCCATGTACGGCCACAGGACTTCGGGGATGGTCACGCTGCCGTCGGCCTGCAGGTGATTTTCAAGGAAGGCGATGAGCATACGCGGCGGAGCGACAACGGTGTTATTGAGGGTATGCGGCAGATACATCTTGCCGTCTGCGCCCTTGACGCGCATCTTCAGGCGGCGAGCCTGTGCGTCGCCGAGATTGGAGCAGGAGCAGACCTCAAAATACTTCTTCTGGCGGGGCGACCACGCCTCAATGTCGCAGGACTTGACCTTGAGGTCGGCCAGATCGCCGGAGCAGCACTCCAGCTGGCGCACGGGAATCTCCATGCTGCGGAACAGCTCAACGGAATAGCGCCACATCTTCTCGTACCAGTCCATGGAGTCCTCAGGCTTGCAGACGACTATCATTTCCTGCTTCTCAAACTGATGGATACGGTACACGCCGCGCTCCTCAATGCCGTGCGCGCCCTTTTCCTTGCGGAAGCAGGGGGAATAGCTGGTGAGGGTCTGCGGGAGCTTGTCTTCGGGAATTATCTGATCGATGAACTTGCCTATCATGGAGTGCTCGGATGTGCCGATGAGGTAGAGGTCTTCGCCCTCGATTTTGTACATCATGGCGTCCATGTCGGTCTGGCTCATAACACCCTCGACGACGTTGCCGTGTATCATAAAGGGCGGGATGCAGTAGATGAAGCCTTTATTTATCATAAAATCGCGCGCGTAGGCGAGAACCGCGGAGTGCAGACGGGCTATATTGCCCATGAGGTAATAGAAGCCGTTGCCGGAAACGCGGCCGGCCGCGTCCATGTCTACGCCGTTGAAGCGCTCCATTATCTCAGTGTGGTAGGGAATATCAAAATCGGGGACTACCGGTTCGCCGAAGCGCTGTACCTCGACGTTATAGCCGTCGTCCGGGCCGATGGGAACGCTGGGGTCGATGATATTCGGGATATTCAGCATAATCTCGTGGATACGCGCAGCGTACTGCTCCTCCAGCGCTTCAAGCTCCGCGAGACGGTCGGCATTTGCCTTGACCTGAGCCTTTATTTTCTCGGCCTCTTCGAGCTTGGAGGGGTCTTTCTTGGCCTGACCCATGAGCATACCGATCTGCTTCGAGAGGGTGTTTCTGCTTGCGCGCAGATCACTTGCTTCGGTTATTGCGGCGCGGTTCTTCGCGTCAAGCTCCAGAACCTCATCGACAAGGGGCAGCTTCGCATCCTGAAATTTCTTTTTGATGTTCTCACGAACTACATCGGGATTGTCTCTTACAAACTTTATGTCCAGCATTTTTCTTCTCCTGTTTTTATAGTTTAAGTAATTTTTCTATCAGCGCTTCCCTGTCGTCCGCGCCGTAAAATTCTATTTCTATCTTGCCGTTTCTTTTTCCGTCTATAAGCCTGACCTTGCGTCCGAGCTTCTTTGAAAGCTCGTTGGATATCTCGGCCGCGTAGTCAACGCTGATTTCGCTGCTTTCCTCTTTGGTCTGCTGCGATTCTCTGAAAATTTTTGCGGCCAGCTGCTCCGCTTTTCTGACGGAATAGTTCTTTCTTATTATCTCGTTTGCCGCGGCCAACTGCTTTGACGGCTCGGAGACCGCGAGTATCGCGCGCGCGTGTCCCGCGGACAGCTTACCCTTCTCGACCATCTCCATGACCGGCGGCGTCAGCATCAGCAGACGCATCGCATTTGTGACGGCTGGACGTGAGCGGCCGACGCTGCGCGCTGCGTCCTCCTGAGTCAGACCGTATTCCTCGATGAGCAGCTTGTAGCCCTTTGCTTCTTCAATCGGATTCAGATCCTCGCGCTGAAGATTTTCTACCAGCGCAAGCTCTGCGGTTCTGCGGTCATCGGCCTCAATGACCCGCACCGGAACCTCGGTCAGCCCCGCGAGACGTGATGCGCGCCAGCGGCGTTCGCCCGCGATTATCTGATAATATCCGCTGTCAAGCTTTCTGACGGTGATGGGCTGGATCAGTCCGTACTGGCGTATCGAGTCCGCAAGTGCCTCCAGCGCCTCCTGATCAAAATATTCGCGCGGCTGCTCACTGCGCGGTTCGACCTTGGATATCGGCAGAGTCAGCTGTTCGGCCTCATCGTCATATTCGTCAGCGCCGAAGAGAACGCCAAGACCGGTGCCAAGCCCTTTCTTTTCTTTTGCTGCCATGTCCCCTCCTTAATTCTTTGAGGCGCTTCTCGCGTCAAACTCCTCAGCGAGAGCCATGTACGCCTTGCTGCCCTTATTGTATTTTTCATATATCACGCCGGGGATTCCGTGGCTGGGTGCCTCGGAAAGCCTTATGCTGCGCGGGATGACGGTGTCATAGACCTTGTCGCCAAGATACTTTCTAAGCTCGTTTGCGACCTGAGTTGTGAGGTTCATGCGCGCGTCATACATAGTGAGGATGATACCCTCAATCTCAAGCCGCTTGTTCAGTCGCTTTTTGCACATCTTGATGCTGGTCATCAGGTCCGCAATGCCCTCAAGCGCGTAGTATTCGCACTGCATCGGGATAAGTACGCTGTCAGCCGCGACGAGCGCGTTGATGGTCAGTAGTTCGAGCGACGGCGGACAGTCGATGAAAATATAGTCGTAATCCGTGAACAGCGTCATCAGCGCATTTTTCAGGACAAATTCCCTCTTGTCCGTGCCTATAAGCTCAACGGACGCGGCGGCAAGCTCTTTGCCGGTCGGTATCACGTCGCCGTAATCGGTATGGTGGATGCAATCCACGGCGGAAGTTTCGTTTATCAGTATATCATAGGTGTTTGGACGGCTTGCCTTTGGCACGCCCATGCCGGAGCTGGCGTTGCCCTGTGGGTCACAGTCGACGAGAAGCACGCGTCTTCCCATTGCATTGAGCGCCGCACAGAGATTGACGCAGCTTGTGGTTTTGCCCACGCCGCCCTTTTGATTAGCCACTGCTATTATCTTTGCCAAGTTCTCACCCCTTTTTCATCTCAGCATTATATCAGCAGCGGCGTCATATTGCAATGTTTCACATGAAACATTTTTGAGTTTTTGCTAATGTTTCACGTGAAACACTCAAAGTGGTACGCGGATTGTTTCACGTGAAACATTAGCCGACCAGCATATCAATATCGGCGACTGTTATATCCTTGTGCAGCGCGAGATTGACGCCGTAGGCGATGAGCCGACCAGCGCGGCGCACGTCGGAGTCAATATTGCGCGGAGTCACAAACATACCGGCGACAGCGTCGCCTCCTCCGAGGGCGGACGCGTCGATGACCGTCGGCACACCGACAGCCGCGACGGGGATGCCCAGCGTGTCGCGGTTCAGCGGCTCGCGGTCGTTGCCGACTCCCGAACCGGGAGCGATGCCGCTGTCGCAGACCTGCACCGTGCGGCACAGGCGCGACGGGTCAGCGCCCGCCAACGCGTCGATTACGATTAGGCAATCCGGCTTCAGCTCGCGCACGAGCGTGCGTATCTGCGCCGCGCTCTCCATGCCCGTCGTGCCGAGAACGCCAGTGCGGCACAGCGCCGTCGAGCAGAAGCTCTCAAAGCCGGGGAGTGGCTTCAAATGGCGCGTGACCAGAGTGTATGCCGCGGCGAGATTGCCGAGCGCGTCGGGAGTGATGTCCGGGTTGCCGAGCGCGGCAATGAATGCGGAGCCGATGCTGTCGGGCAGGCAGCGCCGCAGCAGCTCCGAGACAGCTTCCGCCGCACCGGCAAAGTTCTCGCCGCCTCTGTCCATGAACGACGGCAGCTCAAGCGTGAAGTATTTGCCGATCGGCTTATTGAGCTGCTGCGCGCCATTATCGTCGAGAATCTCGACCGCCGTGACGCAAAAGCCGTGCAGCGTCTCATCGTGGGCCTCAACACCTTGCAGCGCGGTCATTTCTCCGGCGTCGCCCTGCGCGATGCGACGCGCTTCGCTCGCAAGGTCTGTTCTTACATTTATTGACATATAATACCTCCGTGAAATCAATATCTTGTGTATTTTTCCCTGCCGCGCCGCAATAAATAACAAGAGAAAAAAATATTTGCTTTTTTCTAAAAAACACTTGATTTTCAATAACTTCTTTGCTATAATCTTTTAACGCGAGTCCATGGTGACTCAATTTTATAGGAGGAGGTGGCGATCGAAACATGGCCAACATTAAATCTTCTGCCAAGAGGGACGAGAAGTCCAAGGAGCTCAGAGCAAAGAACCGCGCTGAGAAGACCGAGCTCAAGACCATGATTAAAAAGTTTGACGCAGC
>CAVCWF010000049.1:2693-15435 GCA_963605945.1 Lachnospiraceae bacterium | reverse complement strand
CGGGAAATGCAAAGCCGCCGGGCAAACCGGAATTGCTTGCCCGGCGGCGGTTTTGCTTAAATTTTATCCGACTGACCGATTATCAGGCAGCGTTGTCGATAGCGGTCTGGAGCATGTCGACAAATCCCTGCTCATCGACCTGACCGAGGACGAGAGAAGAGACTGCCGCAGGGAACTCGGTGGAGACAGCGGTCGGGAATGCGCCGTTGACATGATCAATGGTGTAAGCGGCATTATTCGCTATCTCGGTGAACTTCTGTGCGATCTCGTTGGTTTCGGGGGACGGAGTGTACTTGACGAAGAACATCGCGCCGGAGGAGAGCGCCCACTCGGAAACATGCTCAGGCTCGGTGATGTACTGGAGGAACTTCACGACTGCGGCTTCCTTGGCAGGATCGTCCTGCTTTGCGCAGGCGAGGAAGCCCTGAACGGTAGCTACAACGCCGGTCGGGTCGCCCTTACCGCCTTCATATACGGGGTTGGTCGCAACGTCGCAAACCTCGTTAAGACCGTTATTTTCGGCCTTGTAGAAGTTGCCTATCCACCACGGGCCGTTGAGGTAAAGCGCGGTGTCGCGGGCGATGAAGTGGCCGTTGACGTCGGAAGCCGTCGCAGAGACAGCGCCGTCAAAGGTGTAATCATACATTTTCTTGAGAACGCCGGCAGCCTCGACAAACGCGGGGTCGCTCAGGCCGTTTTCATAGACGTCCTTGCCGCCGATGGCTTCAACGATCAGGGAGTACCACAGCATGGAGGTCCATGCATTGTCGCCCGCCATCTGACCGACTGCACTGTATCCGGCAGCCTTGATGTCGTCGAACATCTGGAACATCTCGTCATAGGTGGTGGGGAAGGTCTCCCAGCCGGCCTCGGCAAGGATCTCCTTGTTGTAAACAATGGGGAATATGGCGCTCTCGAAGGGCAGGATATAGGTCTTTCCGTCGACCTTCCATGCATCGAAGCAGCCGTCGGTGAAGTTATCGCCCCAGCCGTCCTCAAGATACGGAGTCAGATCCATAAACATGCCGGATTCCTGATACGCCTTGATGTCATGGGTGTTGTCAAGAATACAGATGTCGGGTGCGGAGCCTGCGGTGATGGTGGTGCGGATCTTATCACGGTACGCCTGATAGTCGGTCTGCTCCTCGATGACAACCTTGATGGAGCCGGCATTCTCGGCGTTGAAGTCCTCGACCAGCTTCGAGAAATAGGCAGCCTTAGAGTCGGTGCCGACCCAAATGCTGGGGAAGTTGATTACGATCTCTCCCGAAGATGCGTTCCCTGCAGGCTTCTCGGTCTGGCTGTTGTCCTGTGCGGGCTGCTGTGTCCCGGAGCTGCCGCAGGCTGCGAGAGAGAAGCACATCGCCAATGCGATGATGAGGACTATCAGTCTCTGCGCTTTTTTCATTTCGTTTCTCCTTTTGATTTGATTTTTAATTAACTCTGTTAATTAACTTGCCGTAAAAAAAGCCATCTACTGGCTACTGTTACTATTATAAAGGTCGGAGCATGATTTGTAAAGCACCTAAGGCTGACGCGGGTGTAGATTTTTCCGGGCTGTTTTTGTGCATTTCAGCCAATCGGCGTGCGAATAATGCCATATTGTGGGTGTGCTTTGGAACATTTAACGGTTTCTTGGCATACGCAGCACCGTGCATCGTGACCTTGTCTGATTCGGACCACGACGCACGGCGCATATACCGGCTCGTTATGAAATTTCGGGTATCGTACGGAAAAGCTCCGCAAAGCGGCCGTTTTTCCTATAAAACACCGGCGGCTCGCCCATAGGCGCGGAGACGCTCACATCCCCCGCGGAATACTCGCGGCCGCTCCAGAGATGTACCCACTCGCCCTCCGGCAGCCACAGGCTCCGCTGAGTCGCCCCCGGAGCAACAACGGGCGCCGCAAGCAGCTCATCGCCCAAGAGATAGCTGTACAGCTCGCGGTCATATGCCCGCTCGCAGTCTGGCGCATCGTAGAACAGCGGCCGCATGACGGGTATGCCCTGCTCCGCGTTTTCCTCCGCGCAGGCTTTCAGATACGGCAGGAGCGCGGTATGGATATGCGACAGCCGCGCGGCGCGCTCAATTATTTCACGGCTTGAATAAAGTTGAATATTGTCGTCCGGACGGTTGCCCTCGTGCGTGCGCATGACAGGGCTGAAGCAGGTAAACTCCAGCCAGCGCAGCAGCAGCTCCTCGTCCCGATGCAGGCCGAACAGAGTTGTGTACCCGCCCGCGTCGCAGGTGTGCAGGCCGAACCCGCTCATACCGGCAGTCAGTGCCGAGGTTATGACCGAGGGCAGCCCGTCGTCCTCCGACCAGTCGACGCACTGGTCGCCCGCCCACAGGAGCGTCGAATATTTCTGGCTCCCGGCGGCTCCCGCGCGCATAAAGAACACACAGTCGCCCAGAAGTCCGGCTTCCTCGACAGCCTCGCGGTTGCACTTTGCCCACAGCATCGGCCATTTATTGTGCATCTCAAGTCCGCTGCCGCCGAAGCACACGCAGTCCGCGGGCAGATACTCGCCGAAGTCCGCCATCCAGCCGCGGAAGCCAAGGCCGATAAGATTTGTTTTTATAACGCCTTTGTACCATTCAAAGGCTTCAGGCATTGTCAGGTCTACCACGCCGCAGTCGTACTCGCCGAAATCGAAGAGGTAGTCGCTGCCGTCCTGCTTCTTGACGAAGTAGCCGCGCTCCTGCGCCTCCTTGAACAGTAAGCCGCCCTCGACGAGGTAGGGATTTATATAACCCATCCAGCGCGTATTTTCATCCGCCGCAATGACCTTGTCGAGTCCGGGATATGACTTTTCGTCCCAGCGCCAATCCCACTGCAGACGCTTGCCGAAGGATGTGATGCGCCGCCCCTCCCAGTCCTGTATCCAGACCGCAGAGACGTCCATGCCGCCCTCGCGGCATCTGCCCAGCAGATTGAGAGTGCGTTCGGTGCCGCCCTGCACGCCGAGCCATATGCCCTTCATCGCCCAGTCCGGCAGTACGGGCTGCCGTCCGAGCAGCGCGCTCAGGCTGCCGCTCAGCTCCCGGTAGCTCTCTCCGGCGCAAAGCACCAGCGAAAAACGATTTGACCAGACGCCTATCTCATGGAAGTCCGCCGCACGGAAATCCAGTTCGGAATATTCGTAGTTTTCAAGATGCGCCCAGTACATGCGGGACGAGACGAAGGTCGGCTGGGGGAAGAAAGTGGTATGGTAATCGCCTCCGCCGCCGTCGCTTGCGTCGGCAAGGCGGGTTATCTCGGTCAGCTTGTTTCTGCCGACGCCCTGCTCGCGCGTCCATATCGGGAAGAGCCGCCCGCGCATATCAAGCGCCGAAAACTGCTCGCCGCCGCCGGTGACATGCTCACCCGCCTCGGCGTGCAGACGCAGCCAGATGCGGTTTATGCCCGCGTCGCCGCACTCTCCGCGCAGGCGCAGCAGCCCTCCCTCGCGCGTGATGCGCACGGTCAGCGCCCCCTGCATGTCCGGGTGAGTGAATGTAAGCGTTTCGCCGTCCGCCGACGAAAGGCGCAGAGCGAAGCGCTCCGACACGCGGTCGTTCACGTCGAAATTGCCGCGGTACATTTTTATGCTCTCCTTGCCGCGCCCGGCAAATACCGCGGGGCACTCCGGCGTGTGCAGCAGCAGTGTTTCGCCGCCGGCAGTCAGCCGCAGCTCGCCGTTTTGAGTCGAAACGGCTATATTTCTCGCCATCTGTCAATACCTCCGTTTATTTATATTTATTCGTTATACCATGCGTCCGTATTTTCATCGCCCTGTTCCGCCGTGTACTCGCGGAACACCGGCTCGATGATAAGGCTCATCAGCATACACACCGCGCCCGGCAGCAGCGGCAGAAGCAGCGGCGTGAGGTAGACTATCACGCCCACCGCGATAAGCACCGCCGCGAGGATCACCGACCGCCCGATATTCCGAAGCGTCAGCCAGCCGACAAATTTGAAGCTGCCTTTAATATTATTTGAAAAGCGCGATATATACGCAAACATCCACGGCAGACTCAGCAGAGCGGGCAGGAAGAACACCCACCGCAGGATGCCCAGTGCACCGCCGCCGTGGCCGGATGCGCCGATCGCATAGGCGTCAAGCGCGATCACGGCGGTATAGCCTATGTAGATAAGCCATGTGAGCGTACTCTGCCGGAACTCGCGCCGGAAGGCGGAAAAGAAAACGCCCGTCAGCCGTCCGCGCTCATGCCGCACACATTTGACCACGGCGTAGTACAGCGCCGTGCTCGCCGCGCCGATCGTTATTACAGGCAATGAACAAATTAGCCAGTACAGTCCCGCGACTATCAGGTCTATAAGGCGCGATACTGCGCTTCCGATGCGCGATTTCTCCATAATCTGCACGTCCTTTCTGCAAACAGTTTAATTCACGCTGTTAAGAAAGTCAATCATTCATTATTGACAATGCCCGCGCAAGACCGTAATATATAATCAAATATTTATTCGGTTAAAGCATAAGGGAGGGAACTGACATGCTTGAAGCTTGCATAAACGGCAGCTGGGCACTGCGTTTTGACGGGCGCGAGTTCGTGCGGCACACGCAGGACGCACCCTTTGCCGTCGCCGTGCGGCAGGAGAAGGAATATAAGTCCTCGCGCGGCACGGTCAAGGTGACTGTGCGCGAAGCGGAGCGTATCCCGCTGACGGATGCGGCGCAGAGCGGCAACGGCGTCGTTTTCAGCGCCGCGGGGCATACGCTGCGCGTGGATTATATGCCGCTTCCCGGCGGCGCAGAGCTTCGCTTTTCCGGCGAGGCCGGGTGGGGCTATGAATTCAGCCTGCCCGCAGTCGAGGGCGAGGCGGTTTTCGGCGGCGGCGAGCAGTACCGCAAGGTGAATCTGCGCGGCGAAACGGTCGTGAACTTCGTGTCGGAGCATATCAAGGCATCGACCATTGTGGAGAAGGCGCTGCTTCCGGCGGCACTCTACCGCGAGAAATCACACTCGGAGATCGGCAGCTACGCGCCGATGCCGGTGTTTGTGACGGACGGCGGGCGGTTCATTGCCTTCGATGCCGACAGCGACGGGCGCGCCGTGTTCGGCGAGGAGGCGTATGTCTTCGCGTTCGACTCATGCCCCCGCTCCATGAGGATACAGACCGGCGGCAGCTATGAGGAGCTTGCGGGCTTCTCCGCGGCGAACGTGCCGAACCGGCAGTACATCCCCGAATGGTGCATGGACGGCATGATCCTCGGCGTACAGGGCGGCACGCAGACCGTGCTGGATAAGACCTTCGCCATGCTCGACGCGGGCGCAAAGATATGCGGCGTATGGAGTCAGGACTGGTCGGGCGAGAACCGCACCGTAATGGGCAAGCAGGTCTGGTGGAACTGGGAGGCCGACGAAAAGCTCTATCCGGAGCTTCGCGGCGCGATAGAAAAGCTCCGTGCACGCGGCGTGCGCTTTCTGGCGTATATCAATCCGTATCTCGTCAAGGGCAGCCGCCTCTATGAGCAGTGCGCCGCGGCGGGCTATCTCATCCGCCGTCAGGACGGCAGCATATATCACATCAAATCCACGACCTTCGACGCGGGTATGCTCGACCTTACGAACCCCGAAGCCGTGCGCTTCACGAAGGACGTGCTCATCAAGAAAAACATGCTCGAACTCGGCGTTTCGGGCTGGATGGCAGACTTCGGCGAATATCTGCCGGTGGACTGCGTCCTGCATGACGGCGATCCCGCACAGCTTCACAACAAGTGGCCGGTCATGTGGGCAAAGCTCAACCGCGAGGCGATAGAGGAGTACGGCGATAAGGACGTCATGTTCTTCACGCGCTCCGGTTACCTCGGCATACAGCAGTACGCCCCCATACTCTGGAACGGGGATCAGCACACGGATTACACGCGCGACTACGGCATGCCGTGCATCATGCCGGCCTGCTTCTCCCTCGGCTTCTCCGGCGTGACAATGGTGCATTGGGATATCGGCGGCTTCTTCTCGTTCGGCAAGCTCAAGCGCGACGACGAGCTATTCACCAGATGGATGGAGGCCGGGGCGTTCTCGCTGATGATGCGCAGTCACGAGTCGATCCGCCCGTGGGCGAACAGCCAGTTTGACGCGCCGGATGTGCTGCCGCACACCGTAGTCCTCACGCGCGTACATGCGGCGCTGAAGCCGTATATCGAAAAATGCGCCGCGGACGCCGGTCGCGGCATCCCCGCGATACGCCCGGACTTCTGGGAGGCGGGAAGCTATGCGGCGAGCCGCGACGAATACGCGTATTTTCTCGGCGGCGATATGTTCGTCGCACCGGTGATAGAAAAGGGCGCGCAGTCGCGGCGCGTGTATCTGCCCGCCGGCGAGTGGCTGCACTTCTGGACGGGCGCGCCGTATAAGGGCGGGTATGAATATACCGTCGCCGCCCCGCTTGGCCGTCCGGCGGTGTTCTATCGCAGAGACAGCGAATTTGCGGATGTATTCAAGGCCGCGGGAGAAGCGGCGCACATATAAAATTATAAAGGAGAGACGAGATGGAGACAAGCTACATTTCCCGCACAAGCGGGATCGGCACGCGCGACAAGATCGGCTACGCCATGGGCGACCTCGCATCGCTGCTGGTGTTCGGGCTGGTGCAGAGCGTGCTGCAGAAATACTACACGGACGTACTCGGCATCGGCGTTGTAAGCATCATGGTCATGTTCATCATCGCGCGCGTATGGGACGCGATAAACGACCCGCTCTGGGGGCGGATAATCGACCGCATCCCGCCAGCGCCGGACGGGCGCTACCGCCGCTGGCTCAAGACGCTGGCGGTACCTGTCGCGCTGTCGGCAGTACTCATGTTCGTGAAGATCCCCGGTCTGAGTGAGGGCGGCTACCTTGCGTACGCTTACGTGACCTATATTCTCTTCGGTATGCTCTATACCGGCATCAACATCCCCTACGGCTCGCTCTAAATATCCCCTACGGCTCGCTGGCGCAGGTCATCACCTCCGATGACCGCGAGCGCTCGTCGCTGTCGGTGTTCCGCTCGATAGGCTCGACCTTCGGCGCGATGCCCGCGATGCTGCTCATCAGCTTCTGCTATGTCAAGACCGCCAACGGCACATCCGTGATGTCTTACAGCAAGATTCTCACGGGCGCGGCCATCATCGCGGCGCTGTCCGTGGCGGCGTATCTGCTGTGCTACCGCTGGACGACCGAACGCGTCCCCACGAAGCCCGCGCCCAAGGAGAAGGGGCAGACGTGGAAGGTGATAAAAATCCTGCTGCACAGCCGCCCGTACATGGCCGTGTGCCTCGTCGGTATGCTGTTTCTCGCCGCGCAGATGTTCAGCCAGAGCTACAACACCTATCTTTTCAACTATTACTTCAACGCACCCAGCCTGTCGATGATGCCGACGGTGTGCCAGTATCTCCCCGTGGCGGTGATCATGCTGTTCGCAGGCAAGCTCGGCGCGCGCTTCGGGCGGCGCGAAGTCTGCGCCTACGGAATGCTGTTGGCGGGCGTGTGCAATCTCGCGCTGTATCTCGTGGGCGGGACGAACGTATGGATGTTCCTCGCGGTGTGCCTGCTGTCCGGCATCGGCAACGCGTTCATCTTCCTGCTTGTATGGGCGATAGCGACCGACGCTATCGACTACAACGAGGTCAGCTACGGTCTGCATGACGAGGCGACGAGCTACGCGTTCTTCACCTTCATGCGGAAGCTCGGCCAGACCATCGCGGCGATACTCGTGAACATGGCACTGCTTCGCATCGGCTACACCGACAATGTTCTGAACACCGCCAACATCACCGGCGGTACGCTGGACATGATGTTCACCGATTCCGTGCTCATCCCGGCGGTGCTGTATTTCCTCATCTTCGTGATCCTGCGCTTCATGTACCCCCTCGGCAGGGAGAAGATAGCCCAGCTTCAGAAGGAGAAAGAAAAGCTCCTCAGCAAGCTCGCGGAAGAATAATATACGCAATAAGCAAAAATAGGTTCGCCGAAAGGCGAGCCTATTTTTCCGTTTCAGTATCAGTATTTGTACACCGGGATGCCCAGCATGTGCGCCGCGGCTTCCAACGCGGCAGCGTGACGGCCTTTTATGACCGCGTAGTGCGGCTCAAAGCCCGCCTTTACGCTCTCCTCAACAAGCTCACGAACGGGATTGTCGGTCTTTACGACGATAGACGTGCCTATAAACTGCTTGGGCTTGTCCAGCGCTTCGCCCTCAAGGATGAAGAAGCGGAACGACCCGTCCGGCTCGCGCCCCACGCGGAACACCGTCGCCTCCGGGAAGGCTTCACAGCCGAAGTCCATCGCCGGGCCGATCTTGCGATTGGGGTGTACGCCGACCGCCGCGCCCGTGTCATGCCGCGCGAGGGAGCAGGCCGCCGCGCCGCAGTGCCAGAAGGTCAGCGTGTTCTCCCCCTCGTCGAGAGAGACGGGATCGCCGAAGAACACCGGCTCCCCGGACAGCTGCATACCCATCCACATCGACAGCGCCCCGTATATGTCCGCCTCGCAGGCCGCCGCCACGCCGAGATCGTTGAGCATTGACAGCACCGCGCACACGGGAGTGCCGAACGCGGTGAAGAAGTCCGGCCAGCAGCGCGACGCCAGCGCGCCGATATTATTTTTGCGGACGTATTCCGAATAAGCCTTCAGAAGCCGCGCATAGTCCGTGCGGTTTTTCTCCGGCGTATTCTCAAGGCCGCACATCGCCTGTTCGGAACGCGCAAGATATTCGGCGCAGTCTGCGTCGGAATATTCCTTCGCAATGTCGATAAGCTCGCGCGCCTCTATCGCCTCAAGCTCCACGCCGAAAACGCTCATCAGCTCCGCGTCCAGCGCGCGCCCGAAGCCAAAGCCCTGCGGCGTATGGCCGACGGCGGACATTTTCAGCGAACGCATATCCTTTATAAGCCGCGCCGCCGAAACGCTTGCCGCTATCTCCTTGCGGACGCGCTCCTCGTCCGGCGCACCGAAAACATATTCAAACCGCCGTCCGCCGAAAGCGCGCATGGCGTTCGCCGCAGAGTATGCGCCGGTCAGAGAATTCAGGCGCAGGCGGCCGCCGTCAATGACCGGCTCGCGCAGAGTCCAGAGCAGTATCGGGCAGTTCACGCGGCGCATAACGGCGGAAATATACGCGGAATTTGCGAAGGTCAGATTCTGGAACACGACGAGATCCGGCTGCACGGAGCCGAGAAACGCGTTGAGCGCTTCAATGCTCAGCAGCATATCATCCGGCACGGCAAAGCCCGCGTCGATACCGCGCAGCAGCTCCGCAGACGCTTCAAACTGCGCCTTTGCACTCTCCAGATGGAAGGTCGGCACACCCGCCGGGATGTAAACAGGGGTAAAATCTTTCATATCACACCTCGCAAAAATAATTTATTAAACTTTTTTATTAATCATAGCGTCATAACTGGGATATGTCAACAAAAATAAAAAAATGTTTTGTACAAGTTTCTATATTGACAACGGGCAGTCTAGGGATTAAGATTTATTTGGTTAAACCTTTTAATTAAAACAGGAGGAAACTGACCTTGAACTGCGATCTTAAAGAAAAATGCAAGGATATCCGCTGCGATATCATGACCTGTATCGGTCATCTGGGCGTAGGCCATATAGGCGGCTGCCTGTCCATTGTGGAGCTGTTGGCAGTACTGTACTTTCAGGAAATGAACATCGACCCGGCTCAGCCCAAAATGCCGGGGCGCGACAGGCTTGTCTGCTCTAAGGGACATGCAGGTCCCGCGGTGTACGCGACTCTCGCAAACCGCGGCTACTTTGACAAGAAAGAGCTGCTCACCCTCAATCAGGGCGGCACCCATCTGCCCAGCCACTGCGACATGAACCTCACCACCGGCATCGACATGACCACCGGCAGCCTCGGACAGGGCTTTTCCTGCGCTGTCGGCGTCGCTCTCGGCTCGAAGCTTGAGGACGACGGGGCGACAGTGTACGCCATCGTCGGCGACGGCGAATCTCAGGAGGGGCAGGTCTGGGAGGCGGCAATGTTCGCCGCGTCAAAGGGTCTTGGCAACCTCGTGGGCTTCACGGACTACAACAAGCTCCAGATAGACGGCACCGTCGCGCAGGTCAACGACATCGCCCCGCTTGCCGACAAATGGGCGGCGTTCGGCTGGAACGTTATCGACGTGGCCGACGGCAACGACGTGGAGCAGGTCTCCGCCGCCGTAAAGCAGGCGAAGGCCAACCGCGCTACCGGCAGGCCGTCCATGGTCATCCTCAACACGCTCAAGGGCTGCGGCGTGAAATGGATAGAGGAAATGGGCGCAGGCAACCACAACACCAACGTCAGCGAGGAGCAGGCCAAGGCCGCCATCGCCGAGATAAGGGAGGGCTGAGATTATGGAAATGAGAGCTGTTTACGCCGGGTGCCTCGCCGAGCTTATGACCCGCGACAGGCATGTGTGCGTCCTCGACGCCGACCTCGCCAAGGCGAGCGGCACACGCGCCCTGTATGAGCGCTTCCCCAACCAGATGTTTGACTGCGGCGTTGCCGAGCAGAATATGGCGTCCATCGCCGCCGGACTTGCAAGCTACGGCTTCAAGCCCTACATTGAGAGCTTCACCCCCTTCGCTACCCGCCGCATCTGCGACCAGATAGCGATATCCATATCCTACGCGAAGAGCAACGTCAAAATAGTCGGCACCGACCCCGGCATCTCCGCCGAGCTCAACGGCGGTACGCACATGAGCATGGAGGACATCGGCGTTCTGCGCTCCATCCCCGGCGTCGTGATATTCGAGCCGGTCGACGATGTGCAGCTTCGCGCGGCCATGCCCGTGATATACGACTATGACGGCCCCGTGTACATTCGCCTGTTCCGTAAGGAGCTGCCGCGCGTGTTCGGCGAGGATTATAAATTTGACCTCTTCAAGGTCGATACCCTGCGCGAAGGTACGGATCTGACTATATTCGTCTCCGGCTTTATGACGACGGACGCGCTCGCCGCCGCTGAAAAGCTCGCCGCCGAGGGGATATCCTGTGAGGTCGTCAACGTCCACACCATCAAGCCCATCGACCGCGAGGGCGTCATCGCCGCCGCGAAGAAGACCGGCGCCGTGCTGACGGTTGAAAACCACAACGTCATCGGCGGGCTGCACTCTGCGGTTCTCGAAGCTCTGGCCGAGGAGAAGCTGCCCGTGTGCGCCGTCGGCGTACAGGATCGCTTCGGCGAGGTCGGCAAGATGCCGTACCTGCGCGAGGCCATGGGTCTGACCGTTGAGAATATAGTCGCTACGGCGAAGAAGGCCGTCGCGCTCAAGTGATACCAAAGGAGAAGAAAGATGAAAATAGCAATCGGCAGCGATAAATCCGGCTTCAGCGCGAAGGAAGCCATAAAAGCATATCTCACCGAGGCGGGCATCGAATTTGACGACCTCGGCACGCAGGATCTCGACCACGTCGTCCCCTACTACGCGGTCGCGGACAAGGTCGCGCCGCTGGTGCAGCAGGGCGAATATGACAAGGCCGTCCTTATCTGCGGCACGGGCGCAGGCATGTGCGTCGTGTCCAACAAGTTCAAGGGCGTTTACGCCGTGGCCTGCGAGGGCGTGTACTCGGCGAAGATGGCCCGCGCCATAAACAACGCCAACATTCTCTGCATGGGCGGCTGGATAGTCGGCCCCGAAATGGCCGTCGAGATGGTCAAGACCTTCCTTGCAACCGAATGGTGCCAAGACCTTGAGGATTGGCGCAAGGAGAATATGAAGAAGTTTGCAGTTCAGGTAGCGGCTATCGAGGACAAGGTTTATGATAAGTGATTTTGTCTACTCCCAGCCGGTGAAGATATTCTTCGGCGCGGGAAAATTCGCAGGGCTGCACGATGTGCTGGCGGAGCTCGGTCTGCATCGCTGCGTCGTCGTCTGCGGGCGGCACTTTGCTCCGAAGGCCGAGGAGCTTGTCTCCTCTATGGACGAGCTGTGCGCCGTGTTTGGCGGCGTGGAGCAGAATCCGCAGCTCTCCGGAGTTGAAGAGACCGTAAAGCTTGCCCGCGAGCACGGAGCCGACGCGATAATCGGCATCGGCGGCGGCAGCGCGATCGACACGGCCAAGTTTGCCGCCGCGATAACGCTCGACGGCGGTGATGCGATAGAATACTACCGCGGCGCGCGCCCCTTCCCCGCAAAGCGTCTGCCCGTCATCGCAGTGCCGACCACTGCGGGCACCGGCAGCGAGGTCACTCAGGTGTCGGTCATAAGCCACGACACGGAGAAAAAGACCATAAACAATCCCGCTTTCATGCCGCTCGCCGCGATAGTCGACCCGGAGCTGTGCATGAGCGTTCCTCCGCGCACAACGATGAACACCGGGCTTGACGCGCTGGCACACGCGCTTGAGGGCTTCTGGAGCGTGCAGCACCAGCCGATATGCGAGCTGATGACCGCCGAGGCCGTCCGCCTGATACTTGAAAATCTCGAAAAGGCATACCGCGACGGCAGCGACAAAGACGCGCGCAGCGCTCTGTCCTACGCGGCAACGCTCGGCGGGCTTGCCTTCGCCCTGCCCAAGACTGCGGCAAGCCATGCATGCAGCTACCCGCTCTCCGAGGACTATCACCTGCCGCACGGCGAGGCCTGCGCTTTCACGCTCGACAGCCTCGTGCGCATAAACGCCGACGAGCGGCTTGAAGCGCTGTGCCGCAAGGTCGGCCTGAGCGGAACGGAAGAGCTTGCCCAGCGCATCGCGGAGCTTAAAAAGCTCGGCGGGCTGCGCACCAGACTCAGCGAGCTGGGCGAGGTCAACATGGACA
>CAVCWF010000049.1:0-2683 GCA_963605945.1 Lachnospiraceae bacterium | reverse complement strand
GTGCACGACTGCGCGGTGCATCCGCTGATGCAGAACAACCCCGTCAAGCTGGACGAAGCTGCCCTGCGCGAGATGTTTGAAGCGCTGAGATGAACGTAAGACTCAAAAGCGGCTTTATGATAGGCGGCATGGTGCTGTCGTGGTCGATATACTACACAGTTTCGAAGCTGCTTGTCGACGCTACCGGCTCCGCGGCGTTCGCGGGAATGCTGCTGCGCCTTGCGGCGCTGATATTCCTGACCGTGCAGCTCTACGAGGATCACACCTTCGGCGCGCTGCTGCGTCAGGGCAAAAAGCAGCTCGTCACGCTTATCGCGATAGGCGTTTTCGGGTTCCTGCTTGACCTGTTTGCAAATCTGGGCTATGCCGGCGGCTCTCTGAGCACCGGCACAGCCCTTTTGAAAACCGACGTGCTGATGGTCAATCTCGCAACGGTGATCATCTACCGCAAGAAGCTCTTCGCGTCCGACTGGCTGGGTACGCTCGTGATGATAGGCGGAGTGCTGCTCGTGCTCGGCGTGGATTTCCGCGGTATGCGCCTTAACCCCACCGACCTGTTTTTCATCCTCAGCGCTATGTGCGTCACGGTAAACGCGTTTATCATCAAGAACGCACAGGAGAACTATCACGAGGACGCGGACACCATATCCTACTATAATAATTTTGTCGTGCTTCTGCTTTTCAGCGGCACGGCGGCGATGACGGGCGCAATCTCACCCTCCGCGCTGCGCCTGCCCCCGGCCATGTGGGCGCTGGTCGTCCTCGGCGGACTCGCGCAGACGGGCATATACTTTTTCTATTACCGCAACCTCAAGCACTATGAGGTGTGGGTCGTGAAGCTGTACCTTCTGCTCATGCCGGTGGTAAGCTGCTTTATCGGCGTATTTTTCCTCGGCGAGGAGTTGACCGGACGCAAACTGCTTGGTATACTTACCGTGCTGTGCGGCGCCGTGCTGATCCTTCTGCGCGGCCGCATAAACAAAAATAAGCTTCAGCGGAACGGGGTTTGAGCAATGATATACGAAGGCGACAACATGATGGGCATCAAGCGCACCAACAGAAGCGCCGCTCTGCGGCTTCTGCATGAGCGCGGCAGCATGTCGCGCAAGCGCCTTGCCGAGAGCACAAAGCTCACCCCCGCCGCCATAACCAAAATAGTCGGCGAGATGATATCCGAGGGGCTCGTCTGCGAGGGCAGTCCCCTGCCCAGCGGCGGCGTCGGCAGACGCGAGGTCACGGTCGAGCTGAACTCCCGTGCGCGCTGTGCACTCGGCGTGCTGATAAATCTGCGGCAGGCGATACTGTCGGCAGTGTGGCTTGACGGGTCGGTGATATTCTCGGAAGAGCTTCCGCTCGAACCGATGTGCGATGCGGAGGACACCGTCACGCGCCTTGCGGAGCGGCTTGCGGAGCTTATGAAGCAGCACCGCGTCAGAAAAGACTCCGTCATCGGCCTCGGCATTGCCATCCGCGGCATCACCTCGCCGGACGGGCGCGTTGTGCGGAACAGCTTCGGCGCGCTGAACGCCAAGGATTTCCCGATATGCGACCGCTTTGAGGCGCTTACGGGGCTGTCGTGCGTGATGTCCAACAACGTCCGCGCGCTGTTCGCCGCCCAGATGTTCAAGTCCAGAGACGACGATCTCAGCTCGCAGTTCTTCCTGCGCTGCGAATACGGCATCGGCGCGTCGCTGTCTATAAACGGCCGTATATGGCGCGGCAGCAGTGAGCAATGTGCCGAGATCGGCCACATCCCGGTCATAAAGCGCGGCGGCAAGCCTTGCTCCTGCGGCAAAAGCGGCTGTCTGGAGACCATAGCTTCTCCCACCGCGATCCTTGACGGGGCGCGCGCCATGCTCTCTCCCGAAAAAACTCCCGTGCTGTGGAACATATGCAAGGGGCGCGATGCATCTGCGCTCACGATAGACGATGTTTTCAGCGCCGCGCAGAACGGCGACGAAGAGATTGCAAAGCTTGTGGAAACGGCCATAACCGCCCTTGCCGCCGCGCTCAAAAGCGTTATATATACGCTTGACCCCGGCAAGCTCGTATTGTATGGCCGCATGTTTGAAAATCCGTACTATCTCACGAAGCTCATGGCCGAGATGCGCGAAGGCGTGGATTCGAGACACAATGTCCCAATTGAAAAAAGCCGCTATAACCAGACGCTTGAAAATTCCGCCGCAGGGCTTCTCATGGTGGAAAAATTCTTTGAGCTTGGAGGTCTGATGTGAACATGGTTCCCGATTTTCTTGTCGAAAAAAATCCCGGTCTGCCGCTGTACAGCGTGCTTGACCCGGAATTTGCCCCTTACGGTCAGGTACTCGACCTTGGCGATGCTTCCGCACTGGCGGACGCTATGCGCGCCATCTCCATTCCCGAAAGCGGTAATTGCTATGCACCCTCCGACGATACTCTCATGGCTCTGCCCGAAACGGAGCGGATAAAGAAGTCCGTTTTCGGTGATATGCCCATTCAGGCGGGCTACTGCAACGGCCGCGGCTTTACGCTCAACGCCGAGGAATATCATCGGTGCAGCGAGGTCAATTTCACAACGACGGGGCTTGTCCTGCTGCTTGCCCTGCCGGAGGATATCATCGACCGCAGGCTTGACAGCCGCCGCGTTGTCGGATTCTACCTGCCTCCGGATACGCCGGTGGAGATATATCCGCGCGTGCTGCAT
>CAVCWF010000048.1:0-3503 GCA_963605945.1 Lachnospiraceae bacterium | reverse complement strand
AGTGCCACAAGTGCGGCGGCAAGGGCTGCCCCACCTGCAAGGGCGAGGGCTGGATCGAAGTCCTCGGCGCCGGCATGGTGCACCCCAAGGTTCTCGCCGGCTGCGGCATTGACCCGGACGTATACTCCGGCTGGGCCTTCGGCATGGGTCTTGAGCGTCTGGCAATGGGCGAATACAAGATCACCGACCTGCGCCTGATATTCGAGAACGACGTGCGCTTCCTCGAACAGTTCTGATATATTGAAGGGAGAACAACATGAATCTTTCAAGAAAATGGCTCAATGAATTTGTCGACCTGAGCTTTGATGAATATGACGACAAGCGCTTCGCCGAGGCCATGACCGTCTCCGGCTCCAAGGTCGAAGTGACCGAGAACCTGAGCGAGACGATAAAGAACGTCAAGGTCGGCCGCATCCTCTCCATCGAAAAGCACCCCAACTCCGACCACATGCTCGTCACGCAGATAGACATCGGCGAGGCGGAGCCTGTGCAGATATGCACCGGCGCGTGGAACATCCACTGCGGCGATCTCGTCCCCGCGGCGCTGCACAATTCCCTGCTGCCCGGCGGCGTGAAGATAACTAAAGGCAAGCTGCGCGGCGTGGAGTCCGCCGGTATGCTCTGCTCGCTCAAGGAGCTTGACTGCGACCTGCACGATTTCCCCTACGCGGAGATAAAGCCCGCCGCCATCCTCGGCGACTATCATCCGATTGATCCCGCAAAGCCCTCCATCCCCGCCGACATCAAGGCCGGTGACAAGATTTTCGGCAGCGTCGTCGCGGCGAAGGCGCTCGACGTGCAGAACAAGGGCTACGGTCTGTGGCAGGTCGCGCTCGACCTCGGCGATGCCGCGGCCGATCCCGTGACCGACTGCCAGAACGTCCACGCGGGCGACCTCGTGGCATACGACACCAAGAAGAACGCAATACTCTCGCTGGACGACCTCCGCGCAAAGCAGGAGGAATTCCCGCACTGCATTTCTGACGGCATCCTCATTCTCAACGAGGACTGCAAGCCCGGCGACGATATGGCCGTCATTCTCGGCCGCAACGACCACGTCGTGGAATTTGAGATAACCCCGAACCGCCCTGACTGCCTGTGCGTCATCGGTCTCGCGCGCGAGGCCGCCGTGACCTTCGGCAAAGAACTGAAGCTGCACGAGCCGGTCGTAGAGGCGAAAGCCGGCGGCGACATCAACGACATGGCAAAGATCATCGTCGAGGATGCCGCGCTCTGCCCGCGCTACACCGCGCGCATGGTCAAGAACGTCAAGATCGCGCCGTCCCCGCGCTGGATGCGCGAGCGTATCCGCAACGCCGGTATGCGCCCGATAAACAACATCGTCGACATCACCAACTACGTCATGCTTGAGTACGGCCAGCCCATGCACGCGTTCGACTTTGCCTGCGTCGGCAACAACGAGATTCACGTCCGCACCGCGCGCGAGGGCGAGAGCATCCGTACGCTTGACGGCACCGAGCGCAAGCTGACCCCCTCCATGCTCTGCATCTGCGACACCGACAAGCCCGTCGCGGTCGCCGGCGTCATGGGCGGCGAGAACAGTGAGATCGTCGGCGACACGGCGATGGTTCTCTTCGAGAGCGCGAATTTCAACGGCACCTCCGTGCGCCGCACCGCTACCGCACTCGGTATGCGTACCGACGCATCCGCCCGCTTCGAGAAGGGTCTCGACCCGCAGGGTACGCTGCGCGCCGTGAACCGTGCCTGCGAGCTTATAGAGCTGCTCGGCTGCGGCGAGGTCGTCGAGGGTATCATCGACGTTGTGCCGAAGCCCATCGAGGAAAAGACCGTTCTGCTTGAGCCGGACAAGATAAACTCCCTGCTCGGCACCGATATCGACAAGGACAGCATGAAGAAGATCCTGCTCGATCTCGGCTTCACACTTGACGGCGACATCATCCACGTTCCGTCGTGGCGCGGCGACGTTGAGCACTATTCCGACATTGCCGAGGAGGTCGCACGTTTCTACGGATATAACAATATCCCCACCCGCTTCACCGGCGCGATAAGCACCTGCGGCGGCTTCACCCCCGTGCAGCAGAGCGAGCGCCGCGTCGGCGAGCTGTGCCGCGCGATGGGTCTGGACGAGATAATCACCTATTCGTTCATCAGCCCCAGCTACTATGACAAGATCCGTATGCCGTCCGATTCCCCGCTGCGCGACAGTCTGCGCATTCTCAATCCTCTCGGCGAGGATACCTCGATAATGCGCACTACCATTCTCCCCTCCATGCTGGAGATCCTGACCCGCAACTACAACTACCGCAACAAGTCCGCCGCGCTCTACGAGATAGGCCGCATCTACCTCAAGCGCGCCGACGGTCTGGCCGACGAGCCGAAGATAGTCTCCATGGGCGCATACGGCCCGGAGATGAACTTCTTCCGCATCAAGGGCTGGGTCGAAGAGCTGTGCAGCGGCCTTGGCATTGATAAGCTGCACTTCGCCGCCGAGCGTGAGAACCCGTCCTACCATCCCGGCCGCTGCGCCAAGGTCTGGTACGGCGAGACCTACATCGGCGTACTCGGTCAGATTCACCCCGCCGTTGCAGCCAATTACGGCGTAGACGCAGAGCTTTACTGCGCGGAGCTGAGCTTTGACGCACTGCACTCCCTGCGCGGCGGCATCCCCGTGTATAAGCCGCTGCCGCGCTTCCCGGCGGTCACTCGCGACATCGCCGTCGTCTGCGGCGCCGAGATCCCCGTCGGCGACATGGTGGAGCACATCATGGCCGAGGGCGGTCAGTACCTCAAGGGCTGCCGCATCTTCGACGTGTATACCGGACATCACATCGCCGAGGGCAAAAAGTCCGTCGCATTCTCGCTGACCATGCGCGCCGACGACCAGACTCTCACCGACGACCACGCCGAGGAGACCGTGAAGAAGGTTCTTGCCGCGCTGGAGCAGAAATTCGGCGCCAGCATTCGGTAAAATTATACCACCTTAAGAAAAATTAACCTTTTGTTTAGTTTTTTCGACTTTACTTGACAAACTAATATGCTATAATGTAGCCAATAAATAAGTGAAGAGGAGGGACATCATGGAGGATGTAACAAGAAAGTTCACAGCGCTGGACAGCAAAGCCGAGATGAGAGAGATCCTGTCATCCGTGTATAACTCCCTCATGGTAAAGGGCTACAATCCCATCAACCAGATAGTCGGGTATATACTCTCGGAGGATCCGACCTACATCACGAACTACAACAACGCCCGCACGCTGATATGCCGTCTCGACAGAGACGAGCTGCTGCAGGAGCTGCTGAAAAACTATCTGGACAAGTGAGCTTAGCTGAACCGATCCCCAGCCGGAACCCCGGCTGGGGATCAATTTTGTTATGGACGATTTGCGTGACGGCACAGGGGGGGGCGTGCCATGCGCTGTGATTTCGGTACACGGTTTCTTTTTCACATTGGCAATAGTCAATAGACTGGCGACCCCTCAGTCGGCTGACGCCGATAGCTCCCCTAGAAAGGGCGCCAAGGG
>CAVCWF010000047.1:0-5714 GCA_963605945.1 Lachnospiraceae bacterium | reverse complement strand
AAAGAGACGGATTCCCACGACCAGTGACGTCGGTCACTGGTCTCGGAATGACAGGTTATTTCAATCTGTCGCGCCGATTTTTCATCCAGCGCACGACTATGGATTTGCGGGGACGGCCTCTGTGCCGTCCCGTCGTCCCCCCCTCTCCTGCTTCCGACATATTAAGAAACATTATGATGACATCCGCGGATTTCTCTGCTAAAATTACACCATACCGAATGGAGGTCATTATGAAAAATACATTCAAAAAGATATTTATAATTCTCACATCCGTGTTCCTCATTCTCTGCGTCGCGGCCTGCGGGGCATCGAAGCAGCCCGCGCAGAGCCAGCCCACTGCACCCGCGCAGGGCGAACCAGAACCGTCCGCCGCGCCCAGCATGAACATAACCGTCTACACCGGTGACGATGCCGCCGAGCACTTCCTGACGCAGGAGGTCGCCGCCGCGGCGCTCGACGAAAACAGCGTATTCGCGGCGCTCAAATCCGCCGGCGTCATGCCCGACGACGTGGAGCTGCTCGACTTCGCGCAGAACGGCGGCGCGCTGACGCTCGACCTCAGCGACGCCTACGCGAGCTACATCCAGTCCCTCGGCACCAGCGGCGAATACATCGCCGTCGGCTGCCTCGTCAACACCTACCTAACCGCCTTTAGCGCTGACACCGTGAGCATCACCGTCAACGGCGCGCCGCTTGAGAGCGGCCACACCGTGTACGACATGCCGCTTGAATTCTACGCCGACAGCGCAAACTCCTGACTCTCATCCCCAAATCCCCCGCTGCACCGTGCCCCGCGCGGTGCAGCTTTTATTTACATAATTATGTTTACGTAATATTATTTACATAAATTATTTCTCTGCCGTTTCCTGCATAAAGATGTTGACAAGACGCGGATAACTGATATAATATCTCCTGTTTGTTTTTTGAAAACAGACGCTCCAAAAATATAAAAGGGAGAAAAGATCAATGGAGAAATTGTTCAAGCTCAGGGAAAACGGCAGCTCTGTCCGTACAGAGCTTGTGGCCGGACTCACCACCTTTATGACGATGGCCTACATCATCGCGCTCAACCCCAACCTGCTCACCGGCTTCGGCTCGCAGGGCGGCCCGCAGCTCTGGAACGGCGTGTTCCTCGCCACCTGCATCGCTTCCGCAATCGGTATGTTCGTCATGGCTTTCGCCGCGAACAAGCCCTTCGCAATGGCTCCCGGCATGGGACTCAACAGCTTCTTCGCCGTCGTCGTGGCAAACATCGTTTCCATCACCGGCATGGGCTACCTCGAATCCTTCCAAGCCGCGCTCAGCATCATTCTCATTGAAGGCGTCGTATTCGTCATTCTCTCCGTTCTCAATATCCGCGACAAGATCGTCAACGCTATCCCCCTCGGCATCCGTCTCGGCATCGCCCCGGCCATCGGCCTGATGCTGCTGAACATCGGCGTCGGCTCCAACGCCGGCATCTACTCCGAGACCGGCGGCCCGTTCTACGTCATGCGCGACTTCTTCGGCGCGCTCACTCCTAGCCTCGCCCAGTCCAACATGGGCAGCGGTTACAGTGCCATGGTTCTGACTGTCGTGACCATGTTCGTCGGACTGTTCATCATCGTCATCCTCGCGCACCACAAGGTCAAGGGTGCCGTCCTGCTCGGCATCCTCGCCGGTTCCTGCATCTACTGGGCAGGCGAAGCGATCTTCCTCGGCGTCAACCCCTTCGCAAGCCTCGCCACCGCTTCTTTCCTCCCCGCTTTCGGCGACATGGCGGAGACCACCCTCTTCAAGTTCAGCTTCGCTGGTCTGGCCAAGGTCGGCTGGTTCACCGTTACCACCCTCGTCATCACCTTCTGCATGATCGACATGTTCGACACCATCGGCACTCTCGTCGGCACCGCGTCCCGTGCGGGCATGGTCGATGAAAACGGCAACATGCCCCAGATGAAGGAAGCCCTTCTGGCCGACGCCGTCGGCACCGTTGCCGGCGCACTGACCGGCACCTCCACCGTCACCACCTTTGTCGAGTCCGCTTCCGGCGTCGAGGCCGGCGGCCGCACCGGTCTGACCGCACTGACCACCGGTGTGCTGTTCCTCGCCTGCATGTTCATCGCGCCCATCGCCGCGATAATCCCCGCCGCTGCGACCTCCTCCGCGCTGATCTATGTCGGTCTGCTGATGCTCGGCGGCCTGAAGAAAATCGACTTCGACGATATGTCTCAGGGGCTGCCCGCCGCGATTATGCTCATCTGCATGCCCATCTCCGGCTCCATCGGCCACGGCATCGGCCTCGGCCTCATCTCCTACACCGTCATCAAGATATTCACCGGCAAGGCCAAGGACGTTTCGGTGCTGACCTACGTCATCTCCCTGCTGTTCCTCATCAAGTTCTTCCTCGTCGCGTGAGGCTATAAACATTAAAAAGCACTGCCTGGGCAGTGCTTTTTTCGTCTTCGGGCGCAAATCCCATTGCGTCTTATTATCAATTCTGGTTCATTCCAAACGGCTCGTATGTCAGCAGCTTTTTCTTCCAAAGTGTTTCCGCATCAATAATCTGGTTGTCAGGCAGCGCCTTAGATAATATCTGCAATACCGAAAACTGCAAATCATGGCAGCTATGCTTTTCGGACTTCAAATGGCTTATCATGCCCTTATTGTTTCCATGTCCTCCAGTTGCCACATAAACAGACCAACGTCCAAACAGGCCGTCATAGCCGTAGGTTGACCCGACATATCGGTCTCCGCTCTTCGTATCAACTATCAGATATACCGCATTTACGGCAGACATGGCCGTCTGCCACAACTCATAATCCGTATCGTTCTCAACAACTTCTTTCAGCTCATCGAACGACAGGATCAAATTCTCAAAGCCGACAAATGCTTTTTGATTTTTCGACTCTATTGCAACAATCGGCTTTTCCGTCGTAGCCTTTTGATGCCACATTCTCGCCGACGCGCCCCAATCAATGACCAGTTTCCCCTCGTATTCCTTCAACAAATCTATATATTCAAGGTCAAAGAATGCCTTTTCACCATTATATTCTTTCGCTTCGCAATCAGGCAATCCGGCGGGGCACACATCCGGTGTATCTGGCACGACCCCATTTACACGATAACAGGAATGCAGTCTTGCGTATGTACCTCCATCGCTGATAAAAGTAACCCAGTATGTATAGTCCTTGCTGAAGCCCTCTTTCTGATGCTGTGTGTACTCGTGAGCCATTCCGGCTTTATAGCACGCTCTGAAACGTTCGTCGGATAATGCGTGCCTTATCAGCTTCACTTCCTTTGGCTCAAGTCCAACTTTCTTTAAAACATCCGAAAAGTTCAGAATTGCCACGCTCATTCACTCCTTCCGCATTATATTTCTTGGCTGACGACTATATTTATATTCCGCTCAGGGTGCCGAGCTGGTAGAACGCGACGGCGGAGGCCGCGGCGACATTCAGGCTGTCGACCCCGTGCGACATCGGGATTTTGACCGTGTAATCGCAGGCGGCGATGGTCTCCGACGCCAGCCCGTCGCCCTCGGTGCCGAGCACGACGGCAAGCTTCTCGACCTCGCGCAGGCGCGGGTCGGCGATGCTGAGTGAATCGTCGCGCAGCGCCATGGCAGCAGTCTTAAAGCCGTAGGAGTGCAGCACGTCCTGCCAGTCGGCGTTCTCCGGCAGGTACGTCCACGGCACCTGAAACACCGTGCCCATACTGACGCGCGCGGCGCGACGGTACAGCGGGTCGCTGCCCGCGGCGGTGAGCAGTACGGCGTCCATGCCGAGCGCGGCGGCGGAGCGGAAAATCGCGCCGATATTGGTCGGGTTCATCACGTTCTCCAGCACGGCCACGCGCCGGGACGCGGCGCACAGCTCCGAAAGCGCCGGCAGCGCCGGGCGCAGCATACAGCAGAGCATCCCGCGCGTCAGGTGGAAGCCGGTAAGCTGCGTCAGCACCTCAAGCGGCGCGGTGTACACCGGCACGCCATCCGCGCAGCGCGCGAGAATTTCGTGTCCCCTGCCCTCGATGTGCTTCGGCTCCATCAGGAACGACAGCGGCACACAGCCCGCGTCCATCGCGCGGCCGATCACCAGCGGGCTTTCCGCGACGAACATCGCGTTCTTCGGGTCAGCGCGGTTGAGGAGCTGGTTCTCCGTCAGGCGCGCATACACGTCAAGCTCAGGGGCAGAAAAGTCTGAAATTTCAATGATTTTTGCCATGTGCTCCCCTTCCTCACTCGATGTCCAGCCAGTCCAGAACCGCCGTCACGGCGCGGACGAGCCAGCGCGGATCGCGCGTGTAGTCAAGGTCAACGTCGCGCGCGGAGCGGCGCTGAAGGTGCAGCCGGAACGCAATGTTGTGGAAGCGCCACTCGGCGGCAAGATTCTCGAAGCTGCGCTCCGTCGCGCCGGTGTGCGCCAGAATGGCGCAGATAAGGTGCCTGTCGCGCCACGATTTGACCATGTACGAGTATGTTATTTTGAACGCGTCCTCGCCGAAGCTGAGGCGGCACAGCGGCGACCACGGCTCAAGAATGCCGTTGACGAGCGCGACTGCCTCATCCTCGGTGTAAAAATCCTCGACCTGCTCCTCGATCTCCTGAAGCTTGGCCGTTTTCTCTTCTTTCGTCATCATGTCCCCCGGTTTTGTTATTTCCATTTAATTTTACCACGGCGTTCACGAATTGCAAGAGTAATATTATGTTAACTTGAAGATTTAAGAATTGGGGGGATGTTGTGGTTTGCGGGACGGCACCGCGGCCGTCCCGCTTGAACGCAGTCCAGCCATGCGTCGGCGCCAAATCGACACGCCAAACTAAAACAACCTGTCATTGCGGGGAGCGAAGCGACGCGGCAATCCGTTCTCCTTTATAGGGCAGGTGGTTTAGGTGCAGTCAAAAGGGGATGCGGATTCCCACGACCAGTGTGAGCACTGGTCTCGGAATGACAGGGGGGTTCAGTACATTGCAATGTCTTTTATCCAATAGCAGTAGTTTGGGCGTTTCTCTCCCTCAGTCGCTTGCGCGACAGCTCCCTCGTCAGAGGGAGCCAAGGCCGAATCTTGAAATCGTCTTGTCTTTTGCCTAATGGAAATAGTCCAAGGCTGGCGACCCCTCAGTCGGCTTACGCCGACAGCTCCCCTAAGAGAGGCACCAAGGGGTGCAGTGCATCGTATTGTGTCAGTGTGAAAAATCTGCGCGGAGCGTTGCCCATTCAAGTGTAGTGCAACTGCGGCGCATCAGGTCGAAATAGACTGTCATTCCGAGGAGCGAAGCGACGTGGGAATCCGTTCTCCTTACGTCGGTATGCCGTTATTGTGCAGCGTAAGGGAGTTGCGGATTGCCACAACCAGTGACATCGGTCACTGGTCTCGCAATGACAGAGGTTTTCTTTATATTGCCCTCTCTTTTCCCCAATGGCGCTCTATGTCAACCGGCGACCCCTTCGGCACTTCGTGCCACTTCCCCTAATAGGGGCAGCGCTCCGCGGCAAAGGTTTGGGATTCTGCGCCGATTTTTGTGCGGCACAATGTGCGCGATTTTCTCTCCCTCAGTCGCTTGCGCGACAGCTCCCTCGTCAGAGGGAGCCAATGCCGAATCTTGAAATTGTCTTGTCTTTTCCCAAATGCCAATAGTCCAAGACTGGCGACCCCTCAGTCGGCTTACGCCGACAGCTCCCCTAAAAGGGGCGCCAAGGGGTGCTCTCAATTCCTTCCCCCGCGCGCAAAACACCCCC
>CAVCWF010000046.1:3950-9217 GCA_963605945.1 Lachnospiraceae bacterium | reverse complement strand
TTCTCTCCCTCCGTCAAAACCTGCGGTTTTGCCACCTCCCTCGTCAGAGGGAGGCAGGGGGTTCAGACTATTAACATAGAACAAGCCGTCCATGTGGACGGCTTGCTCGTATCAATATTCTTATCTGACGATACCCTTGATGAACGCCGGGCGTTCGACCGGGGCGGCGCTGAATTTATAGCAGCCGCGCAGAAGCTCCGCCGCTTCCTGCGCTTTCTCCATGCTGGAGGCGTGTATCGTGCCGAGGCTTTCGCCAGCTTCAACGCGGTCGCCCAGCTTCTTCGCCAGTACGACACCGACCGAGAGGTCGATCGTGCTCTCCTTGGTAGCGCGTCCGCCGCCGAGATGCATACTCACAAGGCCGACTTCTTCGGCATTGATATGGCTGACATAGCCCACCTCGGTGCTTGGCACTTCAAGCTTCACCTTCGCTTCGGGCAGCATCGACGGCTCGTACACCGCGTCCGCGTCGCCGCCCTGAGCATCAACAAGCTCCGCCAGCTTCTGAAGCGCCTTGCCGCTGCGGATGGTCTCCATAAGCTCCGCGCGTGCCTCGTCGTCATCCTTCGCAAAGCCCGCGGAGACGAGCATACAGCTGCCGAGCGTCAGGCAAAGCTCAAGCAGATCGCCCTGAGTCTCGCCGGAGAGAACGGAGATGGCCTCCTTGACCTCGACGGCATTGCCGACCGCACAGCCGAGCGGCTGATCCATGTCGGTGATGACCGCGGCGGTCTTGCGTCCGGCCATGTTGCCGATGCGGGTGAGGTTGCGGGCAAGCTCGCGCGCCTGCTCCTCGGTCTTCATAAACGCGCCGCCGCCGCACTTGACGTCCAGCACGATGACGTCCGCGCCCGCGGCCAGCTTCTTGGACATGATGCTGCTGACGATGAGCGGTATGCTCGGCACGGTGCCGGTGACGTCGCGCAGGGCGTATAGCTTCTTGTCCGCGGGGTCAATGTCCGCGGTCGGGCTCGTGATGGCGATGCCGACGCGGTTGACGTTTTCAATAAAGCGCTCGTCCGAGATGCCGGTGTCGTAGCCGGGGAAGCTCTCCAGCTTGTCGATAGTGCCGCCGGTGTGCCCCAGCCCGCGTCCGGACATCTTGGCAATCTTCAGCCCGCAGGCCGCTACCATCGGGCAGAGGATAAGGCTCGTCTTATCGCCGACGCCGCCGGTGGAATGTTTGTCGGCCTTCACGCCCTTGATGGCGCTGAGGTCGAGCACCTCGCCGGAGCGCATCATGGACATCGTGAGATTCAGCGTCTCCTCGTCGTCCATGCCGCGCAGAAGGATGGCCATGCACATCGCGGACATCTGGTAGTCGGGTATCTCGCCCTTGGTGTAGCCCTGCACCATGAAGTCGATCTCCTCGGCGCTGAGCTTGCCGCCGTCACGCTTGGCGGCGATAAGGTCTGTCATTAGCATATGTATATCTCCTTTTGGGATGTTTTTTACGCGCAGTCTTTTTTGAAATTTTATTATACACTATTATCGCCGTTTTTACAAGACGGCGCGGGGAAAATCACGTATTCCTGCCCGCCGATATTCCGCGAGCAGGGGGAGGGACGGCGCAGCCGCGCTGGCAGCGCGACATATCTCCGTCCGTTTATCTCCGCGACAAGCCCTGTTTCGGCATCACCGCGCCATATAACGTCGGACGGATCGGACGCCGGCACCGGCTCAGACTCTTGTGCGGGCACACCCGACGGCCTTTGCTCCGCCAGCTCCGCGTGCTCGATCTGAGCGGGGAAGCGGCAAAGCTCACGGCGGCTCCGGCGGCGATCCAAAACCAGCCTGCCGCCGCGCGGCTCCATCAGCCCCAAGCTCTCACAGCTCCCGCCGCCGGAGAGCCACAGCCGCAAAAGTCCCGGCGCCAGCGGCGCTTCTGCGTGAAAGCGCAGATACGCCCCTTCGTGCGTGACAGTCAGCTTTCCGGCGGGGTGAATGGCGTAGTTCATGGCGCGCTCCTTTGAAGAAATAGAAATCGGCTTCGTGCATATTTATATGCACGAAGCCGATGCTTATTCATCAAAAAACGCTTTAACCCTGAAGCCCGAAGCTGACCGCGATGGCGCTGTCTACCGCGCTCATCGTGTTTTCGTCCAGCCGCCCCATCCGCTCGCGCAGACGCGATTTGTCTATGGTGCGTATCTGCTCAAGCAGAATGACGCTGTCCCGGCTCAGGCCGACGCTCTGACCCTGAAGCTGGATGTGCGTCGGCAGGCGCGCTTTACCCATCTGACTCGTTATCGCTGCGGCAATGACGGTCGGGCTGTGGCGATTGCCGGTGTCGTTCTGCACGATGAGCACCGGGCGCATCCCGCCCTGCTCGCTGCCGACCACCGGGCTGAGGTCAGCGTAATAAATATCTCCTCGTTTTACCATGGGTCTCACTCTCCGGGTAATAAAGTCGCCCAATACATTTTATGTACGGCTGACTCTATTGTCCCCGCGCGAGCGAGATTTTATACTCAGAGCCCCTGAATGAGGATTATAAGTATCAGTACCGGCAGAACCCACTGGAAGTAGGGCTTCAGCTTCGGGGACAGCTTCAGACCCTTTCCGCGGTTGGCCTCGGCGAGGTATTTGTCAAAGCCCCAGCCCCATTTGGTCACGCAGAACAGCAGGTACACCAGAGAACCGATGGGGAGAAGGAGGTTGCTGACGATGAAGTCCTCGCTGTCAAGAATGTCGCGCCCGCCGATGAGGTGCACATTGCTCCAGATATTGTAGCCGAACACGCAGGGCAGACTCAGCACAAGCAGGAGAATGCCGTTTATGACGGAGGCTTTCGTCCGGCTCCAGCCGAAGGTGTCCATGCAGATGGCGATGATGTTTTCAAACACCGCGAGCACCGTGGAGAGGCTTGCAAAAATCATAAACAGGAAGAACAGCGCGCCCCAGAAGCGGCCGCCGGCCATGTTGACGAACACGTTCGGCAGGGTCTGGAATATCAGGGACGGGCCGTTGTCGGTCTGGATGCCGAAGGAGAAGCAGGCCGGGAAGATGATCGTGCCCGCCATGAGCGCGACAAAGGTGTCCAGCGCGCAGATGCGCACGGCCTCGCCCGGCAGAGTCTGATCCTGCGGCATGTAGCTGCCGAATATCTCCATCGCGGCGATACCGAGACTCAGCGTGAAGAAGGACTGGTTCATGGCGGCGGTGATTATCGAGCCGAGACCGACCTTGCGTATCGAATCAATGGAGGGCAGCAGGTAGAATTTCATGCCCTCCGCCGCGCCGGGCAGAGTGAGACTGTGTATCGCGAGCACCATGATGAGCGCCAGCAGCGCGAGCATCATAATCTTGCTTACGCGCTCAAGGCCGTTCTGCAGGCCGAGCGAGCAGACCAGAAAGCCGACGATTACGACAAGCTCAGTCCATATCGCCATCTCGCCGGGGTTTGACAGCATTGCGCCGAATTCGGAGGTGACGGAGGCGGTGTCCATACCGGCGTGGAAGCTGCCGGTCAGAAATTTGCCGAAATAATCTATCATCCAGCCGGTGACGGTGGTGTAGTACATCATCAGCACTACGCAGCCTATCAGGCAGAACCAGCCGTGAATGTGCCACTTGCGGCCCTTGCCCTCAAGATTCTTGTACGCCAGCACCGCACTGCTTTTGCCCGCGCGGCCTACCGCAAGCTCCATCGTGAGCACCGGCACGCCCATTATGAGCAGGCAGATGAGATAGATCAGGACGAAAAAGCCGCCGCCGTTCTGCCCCGTCACATACGGGAAGCGCCAGACGTTGCCGATTCCGATAGCGCAGCCCGCACTGACAAGCAGAAAGCCCAGCCGGGAGCGAAACGATTCACGCTGCATTGAAATTACCTTACCTTTAAAAACAAAATTTGCGCCGAAGCGCGCAGTGCTTATTGTAAACGATGCGGCATGGAATTTCAAGTGCATATTTAACCAAAACGGAGGGATTGCGACAAAAAACTCCGGAGACGGATGCCTCCGGAGTTTTCAAGCGATTCGGCCGGAAATCGGCTGACGGATAAAAATGAATTTCAATACGAGATTATCAGGCTGTCGATGCGGTTGAAATCGCTGTCGTCGATGGAGTAGACATTGTTCTCGTCCTTCACGACCTGCACGGAGATGGTCTGCGGGGCGAGATAGCCGATGGAGCCGATGCGGGCGTAGACCATGTCGATGATCGCCTGCGCCCAGACGACCTCGTACTCCTCGTCGGTCATGTTGACGAACTCACCGGCATCGGCGCGCTCCTGCATATCCGCCAAGAAAGCTTCGGAGTCCTCATCGTTGACCTTCTGGAAAATGTCGATGGGGTAAACCGTCAGCTGCACCAGATATGTGTCGCCATTGCGACTCTGCGAGCCTACCTCATATTTGCTGTGGGTGTATATCTGGCGGTACAGATCGACGATCTGCTGGCGTATCCCGTCGCCGCAGATGTCCAGATCAATGTCGAACGTGTTGGCGAAGAACTCTGTCTCGACCTCCAGACCGTCCTCATACTGCTGATCGGCCTGCGCCTTGTCAAGACCTACCTTGGTCAGGTAATCGTCGGTGTACTGGTTCAGGTAGATGAGGTCAAGATTGTTCTTGACCAGCTCTGTGGCGGAGAAGCTGCCGCATCCGGACAACAGCCCCATGCACAGTACTGCCGCCAGCACTATTGCTATAACTTTTATCTTTTTCATGTTTTGTCCTCCTTTTATAGTCAGGCTGTCAAGCCCGATTCTCTCCCATAAACTGAGCGCCTTCGCTCAGCTTGCAGTTGCCGATGATGCCGGAACCGCCGGGGCCTCCTTCGCCCGGTGCGCCATCAGGTCGGTGCACACCACGGCGATAAGGCACAGCGTCAGCCCGGCCGCGAATGCGAGCGTACCGTCCGCCGGGCAGTGGTTATGCCACAGAATTCCGCATACCAGCGCCGCGACAGCCGAGACACCGGCGATGATCGCCGCCGCTCCGCTGCTGCGCGCAAACTGCCACAGCAGCAGTGCTATGAGTGCCAGCACGACCGTCACCGTCAACGCGGCGGTCAGGACGTTTGCCCACCACGCCTCGTCGTTCGCCGCGTCTATCTGCGAGGCGAAGTATTCCTCAGCAGCGTCGCAAAGCTCCGCATATGTAGCCGTGCTGCCGGAGAGCTTCTTCACGTTCTCGTCGGACATCAGCAGCTTCATCCCGGCCTCAAGCCGCTCCTTCTCGTCTGAATATTTATCCAGCGCCGCCAGATCCTCCTGAAGCTGTTCGCGCGCCGCGGCAAGCTGATTCCTCCCCGCCGCGAGC
>CAVCWF010000046.1:0-3940 GCA_963605945.1 Lachnospiraceae bacterium | reverse complement strand
GCTGTGCACCGGCGGCGTCGAGATGGGCATAGCCCGCGTCAAGCTCCGCCTTACCGGCCGCGAGCTGCTGCTCACCGTCGGCGATCTGCTTTTCACCGTCTTCCAGCGCGGCTTTGCCTGCCGCGAGCTGCTTCTCCGCCTCGGCGAGACGGGCGTATCCGGCGTCAAGCTCTGCCTTGCCGGCCGCAAGCTCCGCTTCGGCGGCTTCGATCTGAGCCTTGCCCTCGGCGAGCTGCTGCTGTCCGGCCTGATATTCCGTGATTATCCCGGAAAGCGAATAGCCCGTACCGGCAACCTGCGTGTCGAGCGCGATGCGCGCCGCATCAAGGCGCGGCTTTATAAGCAGCGCTTTGACCGTGTCGCCCTCGGCGACGGCCGCGTCATACTCGGCCTGAAGGCGCTGATAATCGTTGTACAGAGGAAGAATGGCATTGTATATCGGTGTGATGGCGTTCAGCTTCGCTTCGCCCTCGGCGTACTGCTGCTTGGCGGCCTCAAGCTGTGCCGCACCTGCGTCGTAGCGCGCCTGTCCGGCTTCAAGCTGGGCTTTGCCCGCGTTATACTCCGCAAGCCCCGCTTCGTATTCGGCCTTGCCGCTCTCGTATTTCGACTTTGCGTCGTCAAGCTGCGCCTTGCCCGCGTCGTACTGCGCCTGACCGGCCTCAAGCTGCGCTTTACCGGCGTTGTACTGAGCCTCGCCGCTTGCAAGCTGATCGCCGCCGACGGTATCCGTCACAAGACTCTCCGCAAAGCTGTACCGCAGATCGTCATATCGGGTCTGATCCATGCTCAGCTCCTCGGCAAGCCGATGCAGCTCGCGCGTCTGCTTCAGGAGCTGCTTGTTCTCGCTCACGGAGCTGCTCTGCCACGAATCGACCGCCGCACGGCACATCGGAGCCGCGACGAGCGCGAACACACAGGCCGCGGCGAGCAGCGCGTTGAACGCGAGTCTCGCGGTGCGGCGCGGATCCTTGACGTGCAGCCCGCGAAGCTTCACCGTAGTTGCCTGCACGAAGCCGTCCCCCAGCAGGAGAAGCTGCGGCAGGACGAAGTTTACGAGCACAATTGTGATTATCGTGCCGATGCCGACGTAGTGCCCGATGCCCGCGATTACGACCTGCGACACGCGGTCGCCGATGACAAGACCGGCGATGACCATCATCGTACCGGAGGTGATGACCGTCGGGAATGAGAAGTTCAGCGTGTCGATTATCGCGTCGCGCTTGGGCATCTTCCCGCGCAGCTCGTTATAGCGCGAGGAGATGACGATGGCATAGTCGATATTTGCGCCCATCTGTATCGCGCTGACGATGAGGTAGCACATGAAGAACACGTAGTCGCCGCGCAGGACGGGAATGGAGAAGTTTATCCAGATGCTGCCCTGAATGACCAGAATCAGCAGCAGCGGCATTCCGAGCGAGCGGAAGGTGAAGAGCAGTATCAGCATGACAAGCCCCAGCGACATCAGGCTCACGACCATGTTGTCGCTGACAAAGGTGTCGTTGAAGTCGCTTGCCGCCACGGCGTTGCCGGTGAAGTACACGCCGCCGTCGGGGTAATACTGCGAGGCGATGAGCCGTGCGCGCTGGAGGAAATCAAAGGTGTCGTCGCCCTGCATCGGCAGGTCGACATACAGCAGGAAGCGGCTGTAATCCGGGCTTTGCAGCTGCACGGTTGCAACCTGAAGCTGAGAGTACAGGTCTTCGATCAGAGCTATCTGCTCCTCGCCGAGCGGCATGGGACTGTCATACCGCATGTCGTACAGGAAGAGGAACAGGTCGACCAGCGGCACTTTGTAGCCGGTCAGATCGTCGCTCGCGTCGCGGTATTCATCCTGACTCGCCGCGTAGTACGCGAAGAGCGCCTGACTTGTTATGGTGTCCACGCCCGCAATGTCGGAAAATTCGGCGTAATCCACCATGTCGCCGAGCTTGTAGCCGTCTATCGCGTCGATATTCGCAATGCCGAGGGCGTAATTCACCTCCGGGCAGGCCTCAAGCTCCGAGATAAGCTCGGCTTCCTTCTCATAGCTGCCGGACGGGACGATGACAACTACGAGGTTATTTTCGCCGAAGCGCTCATGTATGGCGTTCGCGGCGATATCCTGCTCGTTCTGGCGCTTGGTGTGGACAAGATCCATGGAGTAGGCGTAATTGCAGTTGCCGAAGGTGAAGTATGCTCCGACGACGAGCAGCACGAACAGCGGCGGGATTATGAACCTTGTGGCGTACGCAAACTTGCCCGCAAAGTTGATCTTCGGCACGAAGTTCTTGTGCTGAGTTTTATCCATGAGCTTGCCGCAGCACATGAGCAGCGCCGGCATCAGCAGGAACACCGACAGCAGGCTGCACACGATGGACTTGATGAGCGTTACGCCCATGTCGAAGCCAAGGCGGAATTTCATAAAGGTCATCGCCGTGAGTCCCGCGATGGTGGTCAGGCTGCTGGCGGAGATCTCAGGGATGGACATTGTGAGCGCGTCGATGGCCGCCTCGCGTATCGGCTTCGTCTTGTGCTCTTCCTTATAGCGATTGCAGTATATTATTGCGTAGTCCACGCTCAGGGCGAGCTGGAGGACAATGGCGACGGAATTTGAAACGAAGGATATCTTCCCCATCAGGAAGTTCGTGCCCATGTTGATGATGGCCGCGGCGAGGAAGGTGCCGAGCAGGACGAGGACTTCGGCGTAGGTGCTCGACGTGAACACCAGCACCGCCACGACGACCAGCGCGACGATGACGACGACGCCCTTCATCTCGTTGACGATTATCTCGGTGAGATTGCTGAAGGCGTCGGAGTACATGTAATATTTATGCCCGGCGAACAGCGGGCGGATGCTCTCCATCGCCGCAGTGCACTCCGCACTTTCGGCGGGGCCGTTGAAGGTGACGGAATACAGCGCCGCAGCGTCCTTATAGTGAGCCTCGGTGAGGTCAAAGTTCACGAGAACGACCCCGTCGTGGGCGACGAGCGCGTCGTATATCTCCATGGCCTCTTCGCGGTTCACGTTCTGCACCATGATGTCCGCCGTGCCGTAGGTGACGAACTCACGGTTCATTATCTGGAGACCCTGTTTGGCTTCAGAGCTGTCCGGCAGATAAGCCTTTATATCGTTTTCGACCTGTATCCACTGCACCGAGAACGCCGAAAAAACTATCGCCGCGACGAAGAGGATTATGAACACCCAGCGCAGCTTTACGATAAGCTCTGCGACGCGATGCATGAAGGTATTCTCTTTCATTGCCATGTCGTAGCTCCTTTATTGAGATTGCGGGAAACAGACCCGCATGAATTGTAAAAAAGGCTTATAGATTATAGCACATAAACGGCTCTCACAGCAATGGTTATCTGCGTAAAATTTGTCTATTTTCCCGCCTTGAAATTCATGTCGGATTATACGATAATATAAGAAAAACTATACCCGCCGTGCGGCAGGGGAGCGGACGTTCAGCACCGTACGCCGCCGGCGATGCGTTTTCAGAAAGGCAGGAATTGCAGTGAATAAACCGACAAGAGTCGCGCTGGTCACAAGCGGCGGCGACTGTCAGGGACTCAACGCCGCTATGCGCGGCGTCGCAAAATCCCTATTCGAGCATGTCGAAAACCTCGAAATATACGGCATGTACGACGGCTATCGCGGCCTGATAGAGCGGGATTACAAATTCATGGAGCCGAAGGACTTCTCCGGTATCCTTACCGAGGGCGGCACGATACTCGGCACCTCCCGCCAGCGCTATGTCCCCGGAAAAGACATCGTTGACGAGAACGGCAACAGCCTCATCCCCGCCATGCTCGACACCTATAACCGTCTCAATCTCGACTGTTTGGTCATCATGGGCGGCAACGGAACGCAGAAGAGCGCAAAGCTCTTGATGGATGCCGGGATGAACGTCATCACGCTCCCGAAGACCATCGACAACGATATTTACGGCACCGACAC
>CAVCWF010000045.1:0-2450 GCA_963605945.1 Lachnospiraceae bacterium | reverse complement strand
GTGTAAAGGGAGGTGGGTCGGCGCAAGCCGAGCCGGAGGGATTGTGTGGTGTAATGTTTAGTTACGCGCCGTTTTGGGCAAATACGTAGAATTTACAGCACATGGGACAATCCCTCAGTCGCTTCGCGCCAGCTCCCTTTACACAAGGGAGCCAAGGGGCGGAATTCGACACTGCTCTCTCTTTTCCCAACTGGCAATTACCCAAGTCTGGCGACCCCTCAGGCGCTGACGCGCCAGCTCCCCTAGAAGGGGCGCCAAGGAGCATGGCAGTAGCTTCGGAAGGGGCGCCAAGTGGGTGCGGAGCAACCGTCGCACTTGCTGTGCTATCTATAAGGGGCACCAAAGTGGCGGGGCACAACCGGCACCCCACCACACCACCTCACTGCTCACGAGCAGAAGCGGTGCTTGCCGATGGTGACGATCAGCGGACGCGACCATATCCATTTGCTGGTCGCAGTGGCGGGATTAAAATAATATATCGCGCCGCCGCTCGGATCGGAGCCGTTGAGCGCGTCCTGCGCGGCGCGATAGGCGCTCTCGGCGATCGGTTCGTCAAACTGGCCGTCGTCAAGACAGGAAAACGCGCCCGACTGATATATCACGCCCGAAATCGAGTTCGGGAACGACGAGTGCCGCACGCGATTGAGCACGACCGCGCCGACGGCAACCTGCCCTGTATACGGCTCGCCGCGCGACTCGGCGGAGATCACGCGCGCAAGCAGGTACAGATCGCCCGACTGCGTGCCGCCCGACGAATCGCCCCCGCCACCGTTTATGCCCAGCGCCGCAAGCGTCTGCGCGCCGACAACGCCGTCGGCTGTCAGGCCGTTTTTCTGCTGAAAATACTTTACCGCCTTCTCGGTCGCGCTGCCGAACACGCCGTCGACCTCGCCGGAATAATAGCCCCAGTTTTTCAGTCGCGTCTGTATCTCGGTCACGGTTGCGCCGCTCGCGCCCTTTTTATACGCGTCGCCCCATGCGCTCGTCAGGCTCGCCGTCACGGCGCAGACCGCCAGCATCACGCACAGCCCCGCCGTCCACATTCTTTTTCTCCAGTTCAAAACAACACCCCCACAAGCTTTTTGATAGTTTGTGGGGGTGCTTCCTGTTTTATTCAGTTCGGTTCAAAAATCAATCCTTGCTGCGGGTGCTGATCTCCTCGCCGATCTTCGCCATGAACTCATCCAGCGGCACTGCGCCGAGGTCGACGCCCGCGCGGGTGCGGACGGAGACGGTTCCGGCTTCGGCTTCCTTATCGCCGACGACGAGCATGTACGGGATCTTCTGCATCTGCGCCTCGCGGATCTTATAGCCGATCTTCTCGTTTCTGAGGTCGGTCTCGACGCGAACCTTCGCCGCGTCAAGCTTTGCGGCGACGCTCTTGGCGTAGTCTGCGGCGCGGTCGGTGATGGGCATGACCTTGACCTGCACGGGGGCGAGCCAAGTCGGGAACGCGCCGGCAAAATGCTCGGTGATGACACCGATGAAGCGCTCGATGGAGCCGAACACGACGCGGTGGATCATAACGGGGCGGTGCTTCTCGCCGTCCGCACCGGTGTACTCAAGTTCGAAGCGCTCAGGCAGCTGCATGTCGAGCTGGATGGTGCCGCACTGCCACGTACGGCCAAGGGAATCCTGAAGGTGGAAGTCCAGCTTCGGGCCGTAGAACGCGCCGTCGCCCTCGTTGATGACGTAGCTCTTGCCCATCTCGGTGATGGCTTCCTTCAGCGTCTCCTGCGCGAACTCCCAATCCTTCTCGTCGCCCATATGGTCGTCGGGCATGGTGGACAGCTCTATCTCATAGGGCAGGCCGAAAAGGGAGTAGACCTCGTCGAACAGGCGGACAACGTTCTTTATCTCGTCCTTCATCTGATCCCATGTCATAAAGATGTGCGCGTCGTCCTGAGTGAAGCAGCGGACGCGGAACAGGCCGTGCAGCGCGCCGGACAGCTCATGGCGGTGCACCAGACCCAGCTCGCCCACGCGCAGCGGCAGGTCACGGTAGGAGTGCGGCTCGGACTTATAGACCAGCATACCGCCCGGACAGTTCATGGGCTTTATCGCGTAATCCTCGCCGTCGATGACGGTGGTGTACATGTTCTCTTTGTAGTGATACCAGTGGCCGGAGGTCTCCCAGAGATGGCGGTTGAGTATCATCGGGGTCGAGACCTCGACGTAGCCGTATCTCTTATGCACCTCGCGCCAATAGTCGATAAGGGTGTTTTTCAGAACCATGCCCTTCGGCAGGAAGAACGGGAAGCCGGGGCCTTCCTCGGTCAGCATGAACAGCCCAAGCTCCTTGCCGAGACGGCGATGGTCACGGCGCTTGGCCTCCTCAAGGCGCTGGAGGTATGCGTCAAGCTCATCCTTCTTCGGGAAGGCGACGCCGTAAATGCGCTGGAGGGTCTGACGGCTGGAGTCGCCGCGCCAGTAGGCGGCGTTGCAGGCGG
>CAVCWF010000044.1:0-10387 GCA_963605945.1 Lachnospiraceae bacterium | reverse complement strand
ACTGCTCTCTTGCAGCTTCCATACCGGCGATAAGAGCCTTCTTATTGCCTTCGAGGAAGCGAGCCTTGCGCTCGCCAAGCTCAATGCGGATAGCCTCGGTCATCTTATCCAGATCAACGATCGGCTCCTTCTCCAGCATTGCGCCAAGGATGGCGACGTTCGCGCCCTTAGGATTGCCGACTGCCTCGGCGATGCGGTTAGCGTCGCAGTAGACAACGGTGATATCGTCACGGGTGGACTTGCGCTCGATAATGGAGCTGTTGATGACCAGCAGTCCGCCGGGCTTGACATGCTCCTCGAACTTATCGAGAGAGGGCAGGTTCATCGCAACGATGACGTCGGCCTTGTCGACCAGCGGGGAGGCGACGTCCTTATCGCTGACGATAACGGAGCAGTTCGCGGTACCGCCGCGCATTTCGGGGCCGTAGGAGGGCAGCCAAGAGACGTGCTTGCCGTCCAGCATTGCGGCCATGGCAACGAATTTACCGATCAGGAGCATACCCTGACCGCCGAAGCCTGCAAAAATGAACTGTTTCATCATAATTATTCAGCAGCCCCCTTGTCTTTATATACGCCGAGAGGATAGTAAGGGATCATGTTCTCTTCCAGCCACTTCATAGCCTCGATGGGATTGAGACCCCAGTTCGTAGGACAGGTGGACAGCACTTCGATAAGGCAGAAGCCCTTACCCTCAAGCTGGTACTGGAAAGCCTTCTTGATGGCCTTCTTGGTCTTGATGATGTTGGCGTTGTTGTTGACAGCGCAGCGCTCGATGTAGTACGAGCCGGGAACCGCCGCGAGCATCTCGGCGATCTTGATGGGCGCGCCGCACCAGTTCTCGTCACGGCCATAGGGAGAGGTGGTGGTCTTCTGGCCGACCAGAGTGGTCGGAGCCATCTGGCCGCCGGTCATGCCGTAAATGGCGTTGTTGACGAAGATGGTGGTGATCTTCTCGCCGCGGTGTGCGGCGTGAACGATCTCGGCGGTACCGATGGAGGCGAGGTCGCCGTCGCCCTGATAGGTGAAGACCAGAGTGTCGGGCTTTACGCGCTTGACGCCGGTTGCGACTGCGGGGGCGCGGCCATGCGCGGCCTCGTACATGTCGCAGTTGAAATACTGATATGCGAAAACGGAGCAACCGACAGGCGCAACGCCGATGACGTTGCCGTCGAGCTTCAGTTCGTCGATAGCTTCAGCGACCAGACGGTGGATAATGCCGTGGTTGCAGCCGGGGCAGTAATGGAACGGCTTGTCGGTCAGCAGACTGGTTTTTTCAAATACTACGGACATTTATTTACCCTCCTTCATTGCGAGGATCTTAGTGACGATCTCTGCGGTGGTAGGCATCTGGCTGCCGCAGTGACCAAAGAAATCAGTGGGCTTTGCGCCGTTGAGGCCGAGCTTGACATCCTCAAGCATCTGGCCCTCGTTGCACTCTACGTCGAGCACGGCCTTGACACCGTCGCGGCAGGCGCAGTCTGCAAGAGCCTTGTACGGGAACGGCCACACGGTGATGGGGCGGAAGAGACCGGCCTTGATGCCCTTCTCGCGCAGCTCATCGACTGCGGACTTGGCAATACGGGCAACGGTACCGAAGGCGGTGATGATGTACTCTGCGTCCTCAGTCATGTACTCCTCGCAGCGGCACTCGTTCGCCTCGATCTCACGGTAGACCTTCTGCAGCTCGTCGTTATGAACGGCCAGATCCTCGGTGTTGATGTAGATGGAGTTGATCTGGGCGCGCTTTGCGGGATCGTCGCCGGGCTTCCAGCCGGTGGCTGCCCAAGGCTTCTTCTCAGGATCGATCTTGAAATCAACCATTTCAGGCATTTCGACCGGCTCCATCATCTGAGCGATGATGCCGTCGGCGAGGAACAGCACGGGAACGCGGTACTGCTCGGCCTTGTCAAAGGCGAACATCATAATGTCGATAGCTTCCTGAACGGAGGCGGGAGCGTAGGTCAGCAGATGGTAGTCGCCGTTGCCGCCGCCCTTGACGCCCTGAAAATAGTCGCCCTGAGAGGCCTGAATGTTGCCGAGGCCGGGGCCGCCGCGCATGACGTTGAGGATAACGCAGGGCAGCTGCGCGCCGGCGCAGTAGGATATGCCTTCCTGCTTGAGGCTGATGCCGGGGCTGGAAGAAGAGGTGATGGCGCGGGCGCCGGTACCGGCTGCGCCATAGATCATGTTGATTGCCGCGACTTCGCTCTCGGCCTGAAGGAAGCATCCTCCGACCTCAGGCATACGTGCGGACATGTACTCAGGTATCTCTGTCTGCGGGGTGATAGGATAGCCAAAGAAGAAACGGGCGCCGGCGCGAATAGCGGCTTCCGCAATTGCTTCGCTACCCTTCATAAGAGTCAATGCCATTTTCTTTTCCTCCTTATTCCTTCTCTATCCTGATCGCTATATCCGGGCAGGTACGTGCGCAGGATGCGCAGCCTATGCAGGCTTCAGGGTTAACTACTTCTGCGGGGTGATAGCCTTTCGCGTTGAGCTTGGTCTTGGACAGCGCGAGCACGTTTTTAGGACATGCCCTTGCGCACAAGCCGCAGCCCTTGCAGACAAGCTCGTTGATCGTCACCTTAACCATGAGATAACCTCTTTTCTGTAAAAAATTTTGCTTGCTTATAACAAACCGCCGGAGCGGATTCGTCCAATCATTCGTCCAGCCCTTTTATCCAGCTGTCCCAGTCGCGGTGCATATATGTATCTATGGGCATCGGCGTCCCGATATACTTCGGGTCGTGCCCCTCGGCGAGGAAAATGTCCAGCATTTCCTTGCGTCCCGACGTATACAGCACCGGCACGCCCGTTATCTCCGACACCTGCTTTATCATCTCATAGCCGTCGCGCAGCTCGGCGGGCGTCGTCATCTGGGCGAGGTTGGTGTTGTTTATCATGCCGGTTATCTTCAGGCGGGAGTGTATCTGCATCTCCTCCTGAAGATGGATTATCTTCTCCACCGTCCCGGCCAGCGGGCGGCGGATGTTCACAACGTTCAGCACCTCAAGCGAGCCGGGCTCAAGGTCGACGAAGTCCTGATGGTAGCGGCCAAGCGCCGTGGAGCCGACCGCGTCGCCGCCCACGTCGAACACGACCGTGTCCCAATCCATGTCGAACGCGGAGGCGACCTCCGCCGGGAGGGACAGCGTCTCGATGCCGGAGCAGGCATAGTTCGGGGAGACGAGGCGTATCTCCTTCATCTCCGTCATTTTGCCGTGCTCGGTCAGGCGGAAATAGGTGTTCACCATGTCAAGATCCAGCAGCTCCGTGCGTCCGCCCTCCGCCGCCGCGTTTATGGCGAAATTCAGCGCAAGCTCCGTCTTTCCGCTGCCGTAATTTCCGATTAGAACATAGACCTTTTTCATAGCGCGCCTCACTAATAATTCTCTAACGACTATCATTTTATCACTGCCTAACATATGCGTCAATGAATAATAATGACGATTTTTGCCCCGTTGCTAGTTGCAAAATGACGAATTATAAAATCATTTGTTCTTGATTTCTCGCATTTTCTCGAATTCACATCTTTTTTGCATTTATTTTAAGGTAAAACTTTCCGGTGCTGCATTTACAGATATAAAAACAGATCGCCGCCGGGGATAAAATCCGCCGATGACGATCTGTTTTAACCGGTACTGTTAACTTTTTGTCTCGCTTACGAGCAGCGTTACCTCGCTGCCTCCGGCGTTCGCCACGCCGTCGCCGACTTCGATCTCGCCGGAGCCGCCGTCAGCCGCAGTGTATCTGACCTTGCCCGCACTCACCGCGCACAGCATCGGCGCATGGCCGTGCAGGACGCCGACGGAGCCGGAGCCGGTCGGGATGTTGACATAGGACACCTGCGTATCGAGCGCGACGCCGTCGGCCGTGACCACGGAGAGATGAATCATGTTCTCCATCGGTTCCACCTCAGAACGTGCCGCGCTTTGCAATAACGTCGTCTATGCTGCCGCAGAGCATGAACGCCTGCTCAGGCAGGTCGTCCACCTCGCCGCCGAGTATCGCCTGAAAGCTGCGGATGGTATCCTCCAGCTTGACGTACTTACCGGGCGTGCCGGTGAAGTTCTCCGCGACGTGGAACGGCTGCGACATAAAGCGCTGTATGCGTCTCGCTCTCGCGACGGTCGCTCTGTCCTCCGCGCTCAGCTCGTCCATACCGAGGACGGCGATGATGTCCTGAAGCTGTCTGTATTTCTCCAGCACAGCCTGAACCGCGCGCGCCGTCTCGTAATGCTCCTTGCCGATGATGGCCGGGTCGAGGATACGGGAGGTGGAGTCCAGCGGGTCGACCGCGGGATAAATGCCCAGCTCCGATATCGAACGGGACAGAACGGTGGTCGCGTCCAGATGCGCGAACGCAGTAGCCGGGGCGGGGTCGGTCAGGTCGTCCGCGGGGACGTAGATGGCCTGAACGGAGGTGACGGAGCCGTTGCGGGTGGAGGTGATACGCTCCTGAAGAGCGCCCATCTCGGTAGCCAGCGTCGGCTGATAGCCGACTGCCGAAGGCATACGGCCAAGCAGAGCCGAAACCTCGGAACCGGCCTGAGTGAATCTGAAGATGTTGTCTATGAACAGCAGGACGTCCTGTCCGCTGCGGTCACGGAAGTCCTCCGCGATCGTCAGGCCGGAGAGCGGCACACGGAGACGCGCTCCGGGCGGCTCGTTCATCTGGCCGAAGACCAATGCGGTCTTGTTGATGACGCCGGACTCGTTCATTTCGTTCCACAGGTCGTTGCCCTCGCGGCTGCGCTCGCCGACGCCGGCGAACACGGAATAACCGCCGTGCTCATACGCGATGTTGCGGATAAGCTCCATGATAAGCACCGTCTTGCCGACGCCGGCGCCGCCGAACAGACCTATCTTACCGCCGCGGGAATACGGGGCGAGCAGGTCAACGACCTTGATGCCGGTTTCGAGCACCTCGGTGGAGGGCAGGATGTCGGTAAACGGGGGCGGATCGCGGTGGATGGGCAGATGGTGATCCGCGTTGACGGGGCCTTTGCCGTCGATCGGCTCGCCGACGACGTTGAACATACGTCCCAGCGTCGCTTCGCCGACGGGCATACTTATCGGCGCGCCGGTGTCGACAGCCTCAAGTCCGCGGGAAATACCGTCCGTGGAGGCGAGGGCTATGCAGCGAACCGTGCCGTTGCCTATCTCCTGCACGACCTCAAGCGTGACCTTGCGATCCGGCAGGCTTATCTCGACCGCGTTGTACAGATCCGGCAGCTTACCGGAGGGAAAATGAACGTCAACTACCGGGCCTATTACTTTTTTTACTATGCCTCTTTCCATAGCTGAGCTCCTTACTAGTTGTTGTTTTTCAGCGCCGCAGCGCCGCCCGCTATCTCGGATATCTCCGTCGTGATCGCCGACTGGCGCGCGTGGTTGAGCCGCAGGCGCAGCTCGTCAAGCAGCTCGTCGGTGTTGTCGGTGGCGGAGGTCATGGCGGTCATGCGGGCTGTGTGCTCGCCGGTCTTGGCCTCAAGCAGCACGGAAAGCATCGTGCTGTCCAGATACAGCTGGGCAAGCCTGTCAAGCAGCCCCGCCGCGTCCGGCTCGAAGATATAATCCCCTGCCGAGCCTTCCGCCTCGCCCGCGACCACGGGCAGCAGCTGCATATTCACTGGCACCTGAGCGAGCGCGGATTTATAATGCTCGTACACCAGCACGACTTTGTCCGCCTCGCCGCCGAGATACAGCTCGCGCAGATAGCCCGCAAGCTCGCGCGCCTCGGCGGAGTCGGGGGTATCGCTCGCGGCGTCGAAGGTCTTTTTCACGGGGATGCCGGAGGCCGCGATGACCTCCCTGCCCCAGCGGCCGCTGACGACGAGGAAGCAGTCCTTGCCCTTCGCCAGCTCCTCAAGATACTTGACGAGGGCGCTGTTGTACATGCCGCAGAGTCCGCGGTTCCCGACGAACAGGACATAGCATATTCTCTCGCCCTCGTGGGGCACGAGCAGCGGGCATTCCGCCCCGGAGGCGCTGGCCGCGACATGCGCGAGCATCCTGCGGCTCGTCTCCGCGAAGGGGCGGAGCGCCGCCATGGAATCCTGAGTCCTTCTCAGCTTGGAGGCCGCCACCATTTTCATGGATTTGGTTATCTGCCGGGTGCTCTCAACGCTCTTTATGCGCGTTCTGATGGCGTGCATATTTGCCATACGCTATGCCTCCCTTCCGCAAAATTTCATCTGAAGTCCTTTTTGAACTCGGCAATGACGGAGCGCAGCTTCTCAAGCTGCTCCGCGCTGAGCTTCCTGCCGGTCATTATCTGATCCTTTATCTCCGGGTAGCTGCTGTGGACATGGTCAAGCAGCTCCTTCTCGAAGCGGGCGATGTCCGCCAGTTCAACGTCGTCGGCATAGCCCTCGCTGGCCGCGAATATGGACACGACCTGATCGGCCGCCTCCATCGGCGCGAACTGACCCTGCTTCAGAAGCTCGGTCATTCTGTCGCCGCGGTGCAGCGTGTCTCTCGTCGCCTTGTCCAGATCGGAGCCGAACTGCGAGAACGCCGCCAGCTCTCTGTACTGCGCAAGATCCATTCTCAGGCGGCCTGCCACCTGCTTCATCGCGCCGAGCTGCGCCGAGCCGCCGACACGGGACACCGACAGACCCACGTTGATAGCAGGGCGTACGCCGGAGTTGAAGAGGTCGGTTTCGAGGAAGATCTGGCCGTCGGTGATGGAGATGACGTTGGTCGGAATATATGCCGAGATGTCGCCCGCCTGCGTCTCGATGATGGGCAGGGCGGTCATGCTGCCGCCGCCGGCCTCCTCGCTGAGGCGCGCGGCGCGCTCCAGAAGTCTGGAGTGGAGGTAGAACACATCGCCGGGGTACGCTTCGCGTCCGGGCGGACGGTGGAGCAGCAGAGAGATCTCACGGTAGGCGACTGCCTGCTTGGACAGATCGTCGTAGATTATGAGCACGTCCTTGCCGTTATACATGAAGTATTCGCCCATCGCGGCGCCGGAATACGGCGCGATATAGAGCATGGGCGCGGGCTCGGATGCGTTTGCGCAGACGACGATGGTGTAGTCCATTGCGCCGTGCTCGCGCAGCTTGTTCACGAAGCTGGCCACGGTGGATTCCTTCTGGCCGATGGCGACGTAAATGCAGATAAGATCCTTGCCCTTCTGGTTGATGATGGTATCGAGCGCGATGGCCGTTTTACCGGTCTGACGGTCGCCGATGATCAGCTCACGCTGGCCGCGGCCGATAGGAACAAGCGCGTCGATAGCCTTGATACCGGTCTGCATCGGGACGCTGACCGGGCGGCGCATAAGCACGCTCGGCGCGGGGCTTTCGATGGCGCGGCTCTCGGTTGCGTGGATGATGCCCTTGCCGTCGACAGGACGGCCCAGCGCATCGACGACGCGGCCGATAAGCGTCTCGCCAACGGGGACTTCGATGATCTTGCCGGTACGGCGAACCTCGTCGCCCTCCTGCACGTTGTCGTAGTTGCCGAGCATGACGATGCCGACGTTGTCCTTCTCAAGGTCCATGACAAGACCGCGCAGGCCGCCGCTGAACTCCAGCATCTCGCCCGCCATGACGTCCGACAGGCCGGAAACACGGCATATACCGTCGGACAGCGTGATGACCGTGCCGACTTGGAACGCGTCGAGCTTGCTCTGCTCCTTGCTGAGTCTGCCGCGCAGAGCCTCGGCGACGTCGCCTTCGGGGACGGCTTCGCTCACGATGCTGTTTCTGATGACATTAAGTCTGTGGGCAAGGCTGCCGTCATAAACGGTGTCGCCCACCTGAAGACGCAGGCCGCCGATAAGGCTCGCGTCGACGTCGGTCTCGATGTTGACCTCGTCGTCGTCAAAAGCCTGCGCGATGATATCGCGTATCTCGTCGACAGTGGTCTGCTCCAGAGGCTGCTCCGACCACAGCACGGCGTTGACCTCGCCCGTCTCGTAAAGACGAACCTTGTCCGCCGGCGTGACCTGTATCGCATCCTTCAGCTCCGCAACGAACTTCTCGGTCAGTGCGGCGCGGCGCTCTTCATATTCGGGAGCGCTCATGAGCTGAGCCGCAGTCTCGGTTATCTCGCCCGCCGCAGCGTTCGTGAGCTTGCGGCGCAGCTCGTAATCTATCTGCTCGGCGTCGCTGCGCGCACCGGCGGCGATGTCCGCGGCAGACTTTTCATCCGCGCGGCGTGCCTCCTCGCTGCTGCGCTTCGCAGTTTCCTTCGCCTTGGCGATGATGGCTTCGCCCTGAGCGTCGCCGTCGGCGCGGGCCTTGTCAAGCCCGGCTCTTATGTTTTCGGCCTTTTCCTTGGCCTGCTCTGCCTGTTCAAGCTCATCCGCGATACGGTCGCGGCGGCTCTTGAACATCTTGACGACCAGCTTCCAGCCGATGAAGTACAGCGCCGCTGCAAGTATGGCAAAGTTCAGCAGCCCGTAAAATATATTCCAACCGCCCATTCAGGAGTCACCTCCCCTTCCGCTGTTTATGTTCATACACATTTCTCCGGCGCGCAATCACAGCAGCTTATCCGCCAGAAGCCGGGCAAGCTCCTGACTTTGCTGCCTGATATGCTCCTCCGCCTGCTTTTCACCCTTTGCGGCGTTCTCACGCGCGCTGCGCACGGTCTTTTCCGCGTCGCTGCGCGCCTCGGATATGGCCTGAGAGTGGCTGGCCTTATCCTCGGCTCCGGCCTTCTCGATTATCGACTTGGCCTCGGCGCGCTTCTCGTCGAGCGCGGCCTCGATGCCGTCGTTATTGGCCTGCTCCTCTTCGAGCGCCTTTTTCTCCTCGTCAAGTCCCGCGTCTATGCGCGCCTTGCGGTCGTCCATAAACTTGATGAGGGGCTTGTACAGGAAACGGTTAAGCAGGAACAACAGCAGAAAGAAGTTGAAGATTCCCCAGAAAAGCTCTGAAAAGTTGATACTTAACACGACTTCTTTCTCCTCTTCTCAAATAGTGCGGCTTTTGTATCAGCCGATCTTGGAAACCAGCATGAAAGCGATAAGCAGACCGTAAATGGTCAGAGCTTCCATAAGGCCGAGTGCGAGGATGAGGGTGGAGCGGATGGTGCCGGCAGCCTCAGGCTGACGTGCGATGGCTTCCATTGCCTTCGCGGATGCGATGCCCTGACCGATGCCGGGGCCGAGAGTGCTTATTGCGATGGCGAGTGCCGCCGCCAGTGCGATAATACCAGATGATGCCATTTTTGTTTCCTCCTGAAAATTTTTTCTACTATAATAATTTGATTAGTCGCTTTCCGTTGCTTCCGCCACGTAGATGGACAGCAGCATCGTAAACACCAGAGCCTGTATCATGCAGAACAGAAGGCTCAGCACCTGCATGACCAGCGGGACGATTATCGGGAAGATGTTGTACAGGTTCTCCGTGACCATTTCCTCGCCGTAGAGGTTGCCGTAAAGACGGAGAGCCAGAGAGAAGGGACGCACGAACTGCTCAAGAATGGTCAGCGGCAGCATGATTGCGACCGGCTTGAGGAAGCTCTTGAGATATCGGCCGAGTCCCTGCTCGCGGATGCCGATGGTGTGGGTCGTGAAGAAGCCGATTATCGCCAGTGCCGCCGTGACCGAAAGGCACGCGGTAGGCACGGAGAAGCCGGTCAGATGACCCGCGCCGGGCAGCAGCCCGGAGTAGTTGCTGACGATGATGAAAATGAAGAAGGTCGCGAACATCGGGAAATACCTTCTCATCTTCTCCCAGCCGAGGTTGCCCGCAAAGTAATTCTGCAGGCTGTCCAAGGCCATTTCCGCCGCGTTCTGCAGCGGTCCCGGAACATCCTTCAAATTTCTTGTTGCAAGTATGGAGAGCACTGTGAGCACAAGGATTATCGCCCACGTTGTCGTGACGGTACCCGTTACCTCAAGCGGCCCTATACTGAACAAGGCGCCTGTTGTATGCTCCAAAATTATCACCTCGTTTTTGCTAAAAATCTTTGCATTTGTCCGCAGTATCCCTGCGCACAAGAGAGTTTACTACCGGAGAATTGATTATTAAATCGGCAAATGCGCCCATCTGCCCAAATTCCCGGCAAAGTATTCCCCCTGCCCCAAACGCAGCATAATTATTGCACAAGTCCTCGAAAAAAGCAAGCTTAACTTTGACAAAAATAAATCAATAACGTGTTTTCACGTTATATATGTTACCAAATTTACGGGTTTTTAACGCCATCTGTAACTATCTGTGGCATTTCGCATTGCGGCGTTTAAGAAAACAGCCGCGGCGGGGATAACCGCGCCGCGGCTTATGGAGTGAAAATAGTATGTGGTATTCCGCTTAAGTGTCCGTCGGCTGAGCCGGAGCCGGTACAGCTTTCGCCTTGGAGGGTATCGCAAGGACGAGGATGCAGATGGTGATGAGCACAACGCCGACATAGTCCATGAACACCAGCG
>CAVCWF010000043.1:0-11870 GCA_963605945.1 Lachnospiraceae bacterium | reverse complement strand
TCGCGTGGTCTACCGGCTATGTTGCCGGAAAATCTATACTTAAGGACGAATTCTGATGAACGGATTTAATTCTATCGCCATAGACGGCCCCGCCGGAGCGGGAAAGAGCAGCCTTGCGCGCCGTCTTTCAAAGGAGCTTGGGTACATTTACGTCGACACCGGCGCGATATACCGCAGCGTCGGCCTTGCGGCGCACCGCCGCGGGCTTGATACGAAGAACGAGACCGCAATATCGGCGCTGCTGCCGGAGATTAACATAGAGATGCGCTATAATGACGCGGGCGAGCAGAGAATGTTCCTCGACGGAGAGGACGTATCCGCCGAGATACGCCTGCCGGAGATATCCATCTGCGCTTCAAACGTCTCGGCGATGCCCACCGTGCGTGCGTACCTGCTGGAGATGCAGCGCCGCATGGCGCGGACGCATAACGTCATCATGGACGGGCGCGATATAGGTACCGTCGTCCTGCCGGACGCGGAGCTGAAGATTTTCCTGACCGCCAGTGCCGCCGCCCGTGCGCAGCGCCGCCTGCTGGAGCTTCAGGGCAAGGGCGTCAAGGCCGATTATGACGAGGTTCTGCGCGATATAGAATACCGCGACAAGCAGGATACCAGCCGCGCGGCCGCGCCGCTCAAGGCGGCGGATGACGCCGTACGCGTCGATACGAGCGATATTGATTTTGAGCAGAGCGCGGCGCTCCTGCGGAGCATCGTGCGGGAGCGGCTGGGCATATGAAGAAGCTTGTAGTCGCAAAAAGCGCGGGCTTCTGCTTCGGCGTGAGCAGATCCGTGAAGATGGCGGAAGAGTTGCTGCAAGGCGGCGAAAAGTGCAGCAGCCTCGGCGAGCTTATCCATAACGCAGACGTCGTGAACGAGCTTGCATCGCGCGGGCTGCGGCTTATTGAAAGCCCTGCGGAGGCGCGTCCGGGCGAAAAGGTGCTGATCCGCGCGCACGGCATAGCCAGAAGCGTGCAGCAGGAGCTGGAGCGCAGCGGCGCGGAGATCGTTGATGCGACCTGCCCGAAGGTGAAGCATATCCATAATATTGTCAGCGAAGCTGCGGCGGAAGGGCGCTTTGTCATAATCATCGGTATGCGCCGCCATCCCGAAGTCGAGGGCATATGCGGCTGGTGCGGGGAGCACATGGTGTTTGAAACGGCGGCGGAGATTGAAGCGTGGCTCAGCCAGAATCCTGATTTTTGGGATAAACCTCTAAGTGTTGTGGTGCAAACGACTCAGACGCACGGTAATTTTACCGAATGTTGCAATATCCTAAAAAAAAGGTGTACAAATCTGAAAATATCTGATACAATATGTACTGCTACGTCTGCGCGGCAGCAGGAGGCTGAAAAGCTGGCCTCCGAATGTGACGCAATGGTGGTCATCGGCGGAAAGCACAGCGCCAACAGTCTGCATCTTGCCCAGATCTGTTCTGAGCATTGCGGCTGTGTCCAGTTCATAGAGAAGTGTGATGAGCTGGATATGGACAAGGTCACGGACGCGGATACCATCGGGCTTACAGCGGGGGCATCAACGCCGGCGTGGATAATTAAGGAGGTAAGAAACAAAATGAACGACGAAATCAAAGTTGAAGAATCCGCAGTCGAGGCCGAAAAGTCCTTCGACGAAATGCTGGAGGAGACTCTCAAAACTATATATAATGGAGACAAGGTAACCGGACATGTTGTGGCTATTACCGGTACTGAGATCAGCGTAGACCTCGGCACCAAGTATTCCGGCTTCATTCCAACTTCCGAGTTCACCGACGACGGCGTCAAGGTCGAAGACGTTGTCAAGGTCGGCGACACCATTGAAGCAGTTGTTGTCAGAGTCAACGATGTTGAAGGCACCGTTATGCTCTCCAAGAAGCGTCTTGACGCTGCAAAGAGCTGGAACGATATTGAAGAGGCCGCCGAGTCCGGCGCAGTTCTCGAAGGCGTTGTCTCCGGCGAGAACAAGGGCGGCGTTGTCGTCAATGTCAAGGGCGTCAGCGTGTTTGTCCCCGCATCCCAGACCGATCTGCCCCGCGAGGCTGAGCTGAGCCAGCTCATCAAGAAGACCGTTCGCCTCAAGATCACCGAGGTCAACAAGGCCCGCAAGAGGGTTGTCGGCTCCATCCGCCGCGTTGCACAGGCCGAGCGCCGCGAGCGCATCGAGTCCATCTGGAACGAGATCGAGGTCGGCAAGAAGTACCACGGCGTCGTCAAGTCCCTGACCAGCTACGGCGCATTCGTCGATATCGGCGGCATTGACGGCATGGTTCATGTCTCCGAGCTGAGCTGGAGCCGCATCAAGCAGCCCTCTGACGTTCTCTCCATCGGCGACGAGGTCGATGTCTACGTCATCAGCTTCGACAAGGAGAAGCGCAAGATCTCCCTTGGCTACAAGGATCCCAACGGCAATCCTTGGACTGTGTTCACCAACACCTACGGTGTCGGCAGCGTTGCAAAGGTCACCATCGTCAAGCTCATGCCTTTCGGCGCATTCGCGGAAGTTCTGCCCGGCGTTGACGGCCTGATCCACATCTCCCAGATCGCAAACCGCCGCATCGGCAAGCCTGAGGACGTCCTGACTGTCGGCGATGTCGTTGACGCGAAGATCACCGCTATCGACGATGAGAAGCACAAGATCTCCCTGTCCATCCGCGCTCTGTCCGAGCCCGCACCCGCAGCGGTCGAGGAAGAGGAGGAAGAGGTCGAGGCGCCTGCAGGCGACGCTCTCGTATACGAAGTCTCCGCTACCGGCGAAGCCACCGGCATCGCCCCCGAAGAGGAGTAATCCAACATACTCAAAAGCCTTGGCAGTTTATCTGCCAAGGCTTTTTTATGCCGCTGTCAGAATGCGCCAAGAATGACGCGCTCTGATTATGCCGCCATATAAAAAGGCAGCGAAGCCGGTTCGGCTTCGCTGCTTTGCTTAAATCTTCTCGTTTATCCAGTCGAGGATGTCTTTGTACACGTCTGCGCGGTTTATCTCGTTGAGCATTTCATGCCGCCCGCCGGGGTAGAGCCGCATTTTCACATCGTGCAGACCGGCTTTGCAGAAGGCGTTGTATGCGCGCGTGACGCCCTTGCCATTCTCGCCGACGGGGTCGGCGTCGCCGGACATGAAGTATACCGGCGTCTCCTTGCTCATCTTGTCGATGTTCGCCTGATTGGTGACGAATTTTATGCCGCTCATCATATCGCGGAACAGGCTGACCGTCGGCACAAAGCCGCAGAGCGGATCGGCAATATACTTGTCAACATTCTCCGTGTCGCGGCTGAGCCAGTCAAAATCAGTGCGCGGGTTAGCGTAGCCATTGTTGTACGCGCCGAAGGCGACGTTATTGAGCGTGTCGCCGATCTTGTGCGCCCCGTAGAGCTTGACCGCGGCGCTCGCCATCGCAAGCCCGCCCAGCACCATCGGCAGCGGCTGGTGCCCCGTGCCGCTGATTATCACGGCGTCCGGCTTCTCCGGATGGCGGATAATATAGGTGCGCACAAGGAAGCTGCCCATGCTGTGCCCGAAGAAAACGTAGGGCAGGTCGGGGTACTTCTCATGCATGATGTCGTGCAGCCGGTCGATATCCCAGACAACGTAGTCCCAGCCGTCGCTCTCGGCGAAGAAGCCCTGCTCGCCGCCGTTGTCGATGGACTTGCCGTGGCCGAGATGATCGTCGCCGACGACGATGAAGCCGTTATCGGCAAGAAAGCGGGCAAAGTCGTCATAGCGCTCGATATGCTCGGCAATGCCGTGCTCTATCTGTACGATGCCGCGCGGCTCGCCGTCCGGCGACCACTGGCGGACGTAGATGCGGTTTTTCCCGGTGCTGGAGTCGAAATAAAAATCCGAAAAATTCGCCATGGAAAAATACCTCCGTTTATGTTATCATGTAATAAATTATAAGGTCACAGCAAAAATAAGTCAACAGAAAAGAGACGACTATGGAATACGTATTGGTAGTTAAAACCGAGAAATTGTCGCAATTCATCTCTGGTCGTACCGGCCTTATCACGGAGTCGAACGCCGAGATGCTGGACATCATCCGCGCGGAGCACGAGTTTATTCCGCGCCCGGACGCGGAGAACGACCCCGGCTACAAGCAGATAATCCCGTATGTGGTACTGCGCCGCGGGGACGAGATATTTATGACGCGCCGCCTTAAAAAGGGCGGGGAAGCGCGGCTGCACGGGCTTATGTCCATCGGTGTCGGCGGGCATATAAACCCCGTGGACGATGTTGACCGCGAGCGTGTCCTGCTGCGCGGACTCGAACGCGAGCTTGACGAGGAGGTCGAGATCGAGCGCCGCGGCGAGCTGCACCCCGTCGGCTTCATCAACGACGACACCAACGGTGTCGGCAGTGTGCATCTCGGCCTGTGCTACACTCTGCCCGTCGAGGGCGAGGTGCGAGTCCGCGAGACGGAGAAGCTTGAGGGCGGCTGGACGACGGCGGCGGAGCTGCGCGAAAATTGGGATATGCTCGAAACGTGGACGCAGATCGCGCTCAACGGCATCGACGGCTAATAATGGCCAATCAAAAGCATTGACGCAAAAAGCACGGAATGTTATCCTGTGAACAGGATGAAAATAAAAAATCAAGGGGAATAATTATGAAACCTATCGTTCTATACTTCAGCGCGACCGGCGGGACTGAGCATGTCGCAAAGCTCATCGCTTCCGAGCTAAAGGCCGAGACGGCGGACATCACCGTGTTCGACTTCGACATGAGCTTTGACTCTGACATGCTGGTTTTCGTCTGCTTTCCGGTCTACGGCGGCCGCATCCCGGCGCCCATGTACCGCCGCATGAAGGACATCCGCGGCGACAATACGCCCGTTGTGCCCGTGGCGGTGTACGGCAACCGCGCAGTCGAGGATGCGCTTCAGGAGATGGCCGACCTCTGCAAAAAGAACGGCTTCCGCGTTGTCGGCGGGGCGGAGATGGTCGCGCCGCATTCGCTGGATCGCCGCTTCGGCGCCGGTCGTCCCGACGAGAAGGACGTCGCCCAGCTCAAAAGCTTCCTTACCGCGCTCACGACGCGCGAGAAACTGCGCGACGTGCCGATGCCCGGCAGCCACGACTATAAGCCGTACAAGGGGCTGCCGCTCTATCCCGGCTCCGGAATCCACTGCTCCGGCTGCGGCACATGTTCTGCCGAATGTCCCGCTGGGGCGATAGATCAGGGCGATCCCAGAAAGCCCGACAAGACCAAGTGCATAAGCTGTATGCGCTGCATCACCGTATGTCCCTTCGGCGCGCGCAGCGTCCCGAAGGCGGCGCAGCTTGCGGTGTCGGCGGCACTGCTGAAGATGTGCGCAGGCAGAAAGTCTCCCAGCTTCTATCTCTGAGATAATACATATTTCCGGCTGTATGCCATGGAGGGCTGATCCATGAAGATAAGCAATGCGAGGGTTTACAGAAACGGGCGCTTTGAGCGCTCTTCCGTTGAGTTTTCCGATAAGATAAGCGCCTTTGACGTTGAGGGCGGCATTGACGCGCACGGCGCGTACCTCGTCCCCGGCTTCATCGACATCCACACGCACGGCGCGATCGGCTACGACGCGAGCGACTGCCGCGCCGACGAGATACCCGCGCTCGCGGGCTATTACGCCGCGCACGGCGTGACCTCTTTCTGCTTCACGACCATGACCATAGGCGAGGAAGCGCTGGCGCAGGCGATGCGTAATATCCGCGGCTATGAGCGGCAGGGCGCGCAGGCGAAATGCGCTGGCGTGCACCTTGAGGGGCCGTTCGTGTCGTACAAGAAGCGCGGCGCGCAGAAGGCGGAAAACATCCGTATGCCTGATCTCGACATGTTCTACCGCATGAGCGAGCTGAGCGGCGGGAAGCTCAAGAAAATCACTATGGCGCCGGAGCTTGACGGCGCGATCGACTTCATCCGCGAGGCGTCGAAGGTGTGCGCCGTATCCCTTGGCCATACCACCGCGGATTACGCCACGGCGATGGCCGGTTTCGAGGCTGGCGCGACGCAGGCGACGCATCTCTTCAACGCCATGCAGCCGCTGCACCACCGCGAACCGGGGCTTATCGGCGCGGCGCTGACGGCGGGAGCCGAAGTCGAGCTTATCTGCGACGGGCTGCATATCCACCCGGCGGTGATAAACGCCGTGTACCGCATGTTCGGCAAAAAGATGATAATAATCAGCGATTCTCTTCGCTGCGCCGGACTCTGCGACGGCAATTATGACCTCGCGGGGCAGCCGATAGTTGTCAGAAACGGCCGTGCGACGCTGCTGGACGGTACGCTTGCCGGCTCCTCCAGCAACCTCCTGCAGGAGCTGAAAAACGTTGTATCCTACGGAATACCGCTTGAGGACGCGGTCTACGCCATGACGGAAGCACCCGCAAAGGCGATAAACAGCTTCGGCGAGATCGGCTCGCTTGAAGTCGGCAAATGCGCCGATATGCTGCTGCTGGACGAGGAACTGAATCTCAAGGCGACCTTCATTGACGGCGAGCTTGTAAACGGCAGCCTGTAAAAATCCAATAGATTCAAGCGGGCGGCAAAGTTGCCGCCCGCTTATTTATTGCGTATATATTAAAAAATGCCCGCCGCCTTGTCAATTCGTGAAATATGTTGTATAATGCTTCTGTTTAGTATCGGTTGACAAGGGCAGATACTACAAGCGTTGAATGGAGGCTTGGCCTATGGACGCAAAGATCGAACAGCTTAAAAAGTGGGTCGCGGAGAGCGACAATATCGTGTTCTTCGGTGGAGCGGGAGTCAGCACCGAGAGCGGCATCCCGGATTTCCGCAGTGTTGACGGACTGTATAATCAGCAGTGGAAGTATCCGCCGGAGACGATTTTGAGCCACAGCTTCTTTGAGCGGTACCCGGAGGAGTACTACCGGTTTCACAGGGCGAAGCTCGTAATCGACGGCGTGAAGCCCAATCGTGCGCATCTGCGGCTTGCGGAGCTGGAGCGCGAGGGTAAACTGCGCGCCGTTATAACGCAGAATATAGACGGCCTGCATCAGGCGGCGGGCAGCAAAAATGTGCTGGAGCTGCATGGCAGCATTCTGCGCGCCTATTGCTCGCGCTGCCGTATGCCGTACCCGGCGGATATGATGAACCACGGCGAGGGCGTCCCGCGCTGCAGGTGCGGCGGTGTCATTAGGCCGGATATCGTGCTGTACGAGGAGCAGCTGGACGAGGACGTCCTGAGCAAGTCCGTGCACTATCTGCGCAATGCCGACGTGCTCATCGTCGGCGGCACGTCGCTGAACGTTTACCCGGCGGCGGGGCTTATCAACTATTACCGGGGAAATAAGCTTGTCCTTGTGAACCTGAGCGAAACCCCGTACGACAGCTGCGCGGATCTGATAATACATGAAAAAATAGGCGAGGTTTTCAGCCGGATATAAACGGAAAGCCTCTCCCGGAGGAATTTATGGCAAAAGGTAAGCTGATAGTTTTCGAGGGCATAGACGGCAGCGGGAAGTCCTGCCAGTACAGACACATATGCCAGCGTCTTGAAAACGACGGAATTGACTATAATCATATTGTGTTTCCCCGTTATGACAAGGAGAGCAGCGCGCTGATACGCATGTATCTTGGCGGCAGCTTCGGCAGTCATCCGGAGGACGTTAACGCCTATACCGCGTCCACCTTCTACGCGGTCGACCGCTTCGCATCGTACCGCGAGGTGTGGGGCGATATATATAACGCGGGCGGACTTATCATCTCCGACCGCTATACGACTTCAAACGCCGTCCATCAGGGCTGCAAGCTCAGCGATGAGGAGCTGCCGGAGTTTTTCGGCTGGCTCTACGACCTTGAATATGTGAAAATGGGGCTGCCGCAGCCTGACCTCGTCATATATCTTGACGTCGATATCGAGACCTCGCTCGCGCGCATGAAGCACCGTCAGGACAAGACGCACACCGCGGCCGACATCCACGAGAAGGACGTTGAATACCTGCGGCGCTGTCTGCATACGGCGGACATGGCCGCGGATTACTACGGCTGGACGCGCATCCCGTTTATGAAAAACGGCGTCGAGCGCGAGGTAGAGGAAAAGAACGACGAGATATACGAGCTGATCCGGAAACATATTTGAGCCTCACGGCGTCAAAAAAGGGACTCCCGAAGGAGCCCCCGCTGATTGCAGATAACTCAGCAGCCGCAGCCGTTGTTGTTATTGCAGCCGCATCCGCAGCTGTTGCCGCAGCCGCAGCCGCCCCAGCCGAAGAGAATGATGAGGATAATGATTATCCACAGAACACTATTGTTGTTGCAGCCGTTGCAGAACATATATATATTCCTTTCCCCGTGCCGGAACTTTATCTGTGCCGCAGGCACGGTGCGCGGCACAGCAGACAGATCCAGATTACACCGCGAGCAGTTTTCTGCGTCGCTCATGCCATAATATGCAGCCTTGCCGGCTGGTGCTACGACGAATTGTGCGCCATGCCGCTACCCATATGAGGAGGAAAACAATGCCGGACGATATTGAAAAAATAAATGAGATATTCCGCATTCACGATGAGAATGCGAAGAAGAAAACCGGACAGACGGGCAAGACCGGCGCACAGCCCGCGGCGAAGCCGCAGGAGCAGCCGCAGGAACCCGCCGCCAAGGACACGAAAGATAAATCCAGCCGCTTCTCCGCGGTGGACAATTTCTTCATAGATAAAAACGGCGACGAGAACCACAACTACACCGGCGACGAGATGACCGAGCGGGATTACCGCCCGGTGCGCCAGAGCAGGGAATACCGCTCCGGCTGCCTCGGCGGCGTGATGTACTTCGTGTTCGTTACGGCGCTCAGCGTCGTTCTCGCGTGCTTCGCGTGGATGGCGGCGAGCGACGCGCTGGCACTGAATAAGGATAATTTCACCGCGGTCGTGACGCTGCCGAACAGCATTTTCGAGATTGCCACGGTCGACGATCTGGACGAAAACGGCAACAAGATCGGGACAAAGCGCGTGTCACAGGCGGATGTCAGCTATGTTGCGGACGCGCTGAAGGACGCGGGGCTTATCGAATACAAGTGGCTGTTCGAAGCCTTCTGCAAGATATCCCATGCAGGCTCCAAGGTCGACCCCGGCAGCTATGAACTGCGGTCGAGCTTCGACTATCGCGCGCTTATAAAGAACATGCAGTCCGGCTCCGGCTCCACTCTGACCACCACGGTCACGATACCGGAGGGCTTCTCAATGCACCAGATATTCCTCCGCCTTGAGGAAGAGGGCGTGTGCAGCTATAACGACCTCATGGAGGCCGCCGCGACGGCAACCTTCAACTATGCCTTCCTTGAGGGCGGCGAAGAGGGCAGCGCTTACCGCCTTGAGGGCTTCCTGTTCCCGGATACCTATGAGTTCTATGTCGGAATGCAGGCGTCCAGCGCCATAAACAAGCTGCTGGAGAATTTCTACTATAAGCAGACCGCCGAAATGCTCCAGCGCGCGCAGGATCTTGGAATGAGTATGCGCGATGTGGTCAACATCGCGTCGCTGATAGAGAAGGAAGCCGCGAACGATTCCGAACGCGCGCTCATCGCTTCCGTCATATATAACCGTCTCAACGCCGGAATGCCGCTCGGTATCGACGCTTCGATACTGTACGTCTATCCCGACCATGAGGGCGCGCCGACGGCGGACATGCTGGCAGACCCCAGCCCGTACAACACCAGACTGAATACCGGTCTGCCTCCCACGCCGATCGCAAACCCCGGCGTCGCGTCCATCAACGCGGCTCTCTACCCGGAGAGCACCGGATATTACTACTACGCTCTTGACACGGCTACCGGACAGCACCGCTTCTTCACCAATGCGGACGAGTTCAACGCCTTTGTCGCAACACAGAATTATGACTAAGAAAACGGAACTTTTAGCCCCGGCCGGGGATATGGAGCGCCTTACTATGGCGCTCCATTACGGTGCGGACGCCGTGTATCTGGCGGGAACTCAATTCGGAATGCGCGCCTCGGCGGGTAACTTCAACGAAGAGCAGCTGCGCGAAGCGGTGCGGCTCGCACATTCGATGGGACGCCGGGTGTATGTGACCTGCAACACGCTGCCGCGCGAAGATGAGCTTGCTGCGCTTCCGGGGTATCTTGAATTTCTGCAGGACGCGGAAGCCGATGCGCTGATAATTGCTGACATCGGGGTGCTGGAGCTTGCGAAGAAGTATGCGCCCAAGGTCGCAAAGCACATCAGCACGCAGTTCGGCGTCATCAACAGCGCGGCGGCCAATGCGCTGTACGCGCTCGGCGCGGACACGGTCGTCCTCGCGCGGGAGACTCCGCTGGAGGACATCAAAAAGATACGCCGCAATACGCCGCCGGAGCTGCGGCTGGAGGCATTTGTCCACGGCGCGATGTGCGCGTCGTTTTCAGGGCGCTGCCTGCTGTCAAATTACCTGACGGGGCGGGACGCGAACCGCGGCCAGTGCGCCCAGCCCTGCCGCTGGAAATATCATCTGGTCGAGGAAAAGCGGCCGGGCGAGTACTTCGAGATAAGCGAGGACGGCGGGACGCACATAATGAACTCCCGCGACATGTGCATGATCGAGCATATCCCGGAGCTTATCGACGCCGGGATCGACAGCTTCAAGATAGAGGGGCGCATGAAATCGTCCTACTATGCCGCCGTCGTCACGAACGCCTACCGCCACGCGATAGACGCAGCCGCCGCAGGAGAGCCGCTTGACCCGCTGTGGGTCGAAGAGGTGAATAAGGTCAGCCATCGTCCGTATACTACCGGCTTCTATTTCGGCGAGCCGGGGCAGTATTACCATGACGCGACATACTTTACGGATGCGGACGTCGCCGCCGTGGTCGAAGCCTGCGACGCGGACGGGAACGCCGTGCTCTATCAGCGCAACAAATTCTACCGCGGAGACGAGCTGGAGCTGCTTACGACGGACGCCGCGCCCGTGAAATTCACGGTTGAGCATATGTATAATTCCGAGGGCGAGGAGATAGACGACACCCGCCACGCGATGATGGAGATACATATGCGCCTGCCGAGGTATGCGGAACGGTATTCGATAGTAAGAAAATGCCGGTAATCTCTTGACAAAACCGCCGCGTGTGGTAATATATTCGTATTCATTTTTATATCAGATGGCTTTGACGAAAAGAGCCGTAGCAGGACAGCGCAGAGAGAGACCGGGCGGTGTAAGGTCTCGTGTCCGATAACGGCAGCCGTTTCCGAGCCTTTCCGGGATGACCGGAGCGTTTCCCCCGCGTTAAGGGGGCGAGAGATGCCGCGCTGCGGCAAATCAGGGTGGTACCGCGAATTGACCTTCGCCCCTGTATGGGGGCGGAGGTATATTTTTTAGGAGGACAAAAATGAATTGTTTGCGCTGTGGAACAGAGATGACCGATCTCGGCTGTGAGGAGATACAGCTGGGGCATTACGGATTTTTCTCCGGACACCTGAGCAACCTGTTCTCAGGCTCGATGGAAGTGAGGATATATTCCTGCCCGCACTGCGGGAAGATGGAATTCTTCAACGCCGACGTTGAGCACGAAGAGAGCTTTTCAGAGAGATTGAAAAAGAATTTGGAGGACTAATAAATGGAAAAGTATGGAGTTAATCAACTGAGAGAGATGTTCCTGAGCTTCTTTGAAACCAAAGGACATCTGCGTCTGCCGAGCTTTTCGCTCATCCCGCAGAACGACGCGAGCCTTCTGCTCATAAACTCCGGCATGGCGCCCATGAAGCCCTATTTCAAGGGCGAGCAGGAGCCGCCGCGCCGCCGCGTCTGCACCTGCCAGAAGTGCATCCGTACCGGCGATATCGAGAACATCGGCAAGACTGCCCGCCACGGCACTTATTTTGAAATGCTCGGCAACTTCTCTTTCGGCGATTACTTCAAGCATGAGGCCATCGCATGGAGCTGGGAGTTCCTGACCT
>CAVCWF010000042.1:0-2456 GCA_963605945.1 Lachnospiraceae bacterium | reverse complement strand
TATGGACGCATTTCTGCCCGCCAAAACCGTGTTTGCCCTTGTCAACCGATACTATAATCTTTATATCTTAAAACAGGCCGGGGAAGCCGCCGAGGCCGCCCTGAAGCTTGGCCATGGCCGCGTTGGTCTGATCGTCGCAGCTCTTGAGCGCTCCGTTGACCGCAGTGAGGATGAGATCCTGAAGCATATCGACGTCTTCCGGATCGACGACCTCAGGCTTGATCTCGATGCTCTCAAGCTGACGGGTGCCGAGGATGACGGCCTTGACCGCACCGCCGCCGGACGTGAACTCGAATCTCGTGGACTCCAGCTCCTGCTGCATCTTCAGGAAGTCCTGCTGCATCTTCTGCGCCTGCTTCATCATGTTCATCTGGTTGCCGCCGGGATAACCGCCGCGGAATCCGCCTTTTGCCATAGTATATTCCTCCAAAAATTTTGTTTTTATATAAATTTGACCTCTTTGAACTGCTTCAGCTCTTCGAGACTGCGCTGCTGCCGCGGCTTCGGCTTCAGCTCCGTCAGCAATACGCGCATCTCGCGTCCGGATATACTGCGCGCGGCGTCCGAAAAGCGCTGGATGATGTCGGGCTTGTTCACCCTGCCGTACACAAAGCCCGGAACGACCTCGACCCGCAGCACATCGCCGTCGACTGCGGCGCAGACCTTGCTCTCGTCGCCGAGATAGCCGCGCACGTCAAACGGCATCTTGTCCATAACTGCGGCACAGACCGCGCTCCACAGCCCGCCGTCCGCAGACGCGGGCGCGGCGGGGGCGCGTTCCGGCTCCCGCGGAGGCTCCGGCTTCGCCGTCTCCCTGCCGCGCAGGAAGCTGTCCTCCGGCTGCTCCTCGGCAAACTGCGCCGGGTCAAGCTCGTCGCCGGGAACCGGCGGCGCGTCATAGTCGCTGTATTCCGGGTAGTCCCGGCGTTCGGGTTCAGGTTCGCGCTCCGGCTCCGCTGCCGGAGTCTGCGCCGGGGTGGAGTCGATAACGCCGATAACGCCGTTTTTCACCCGCTCCTCAAGCCGCGATATTCTCGCCCTCAGCGCGGGGATACTCTCGCCGAGCGTATTGTCGCACAGCGACACCAAGCACAGCTCCGCCGCAAGCTTCGGGTTGCGCCCGTCGCGCATCTGCGTGGCCGCGCCCTGCACGGTGTCCATCGCGCACAGCAGCTCTTCGCGCGTCATGCTCTGCGAAAACTGCTTGAGCTGTGCGCCGCTGTACCCGCCGGAGAGCAGATTAGCGCCGCCCTTGGGGGCGACCTGCGTCATCAGCACGTCGCGCATCAGGCCGTTCAGTTCGCCGAGCAGCGTGGCGGGATCCTTCCCGTCCATCCACAGCGCGTCAAAGCTCTTGAGCGCCGCGGCAGTATCGCCGCCGATTATATTGTCAAGCAGCTCCGCGATGCGGAGATTGCCCGCAAGTCCCATGGCCGAATACACTGCCTCAACGTCTATATTCTCGCTCGCCGAGCACTGATCCAGCAGGGTCAGCGCGTCGCGCACGCCGCCGTCGGCAAGGCGGGCGATTATCTCCGCCGCCTCATGCGTGAGCTTCATGTGCTCCTGCGAGGCGATATATTCAAGATACTCCGCGATCACCGAGCTGTCAAGCCGCTTGAAGCTGTGCCGCTGGCAGCGGGAAAGTATCGTGGCGGGAACCTTCTGAAGCTCCGTCGTTGCGAGGATGAACATCAGGTGCTCCGGCGGCTCCTCCAGGATCTTGAGCAGGGCGTTGAAGGCCGGGGTCGAGAGCATGTGCACCTCGTCGATGATGTACACGCGCTTTTTCACGGCTGCCGGGGAGAACACGGCCTCGTCCCGCAGTGCGCGGACATTGTCAACGCCGTTGTTGGACGCCGCGTCCAGCTCCACCACGTCGAGTATCGACCCGTCCGCGATGCCGCGGCAGGCGGGGCAGACACCGCAGGGACTGCCGTTCACCGGGTGCTCGCAGTTCACCGCGCGGGCGAGGATGCGCGCGCAGGTGGTCTTGCCGGTGCCGCGTGTGCCGATGAAGATGTAAGCGTGGGAGAGCCGTCCGGTCATTACCTGATTTTTCAGCGTCTCGGTTATGTGCTTTTGTCCGACAACCTGATCAAAGGTCTGCGGCCGCCATTTGCGGTACAGCGCCTGATACATTCTCTCCTCACCCCTTACTATCCTTAACTATATATAATATTGATGGCTCTTGACAAGACTGCACACCAAACCTCGAAAAATGCGATATGCCCGTTACGCCGGCAGCCGGCTCGGATCCGGCGCCCTCGCGGCACACGGAAAGCACCGCTTAATGCTGCTCGGTTCCCCGCCTGACATGGTTCACGGGTTCCCGTTGCGCAAGACCGGATCGTCAACGCTGCTTACCGGGGTCAGACGACACAGAACATATCCTCAGTCTGGAATTCATCCCTGCTGTAGCGGATTGCAGGTTACAGGGCACCGCTGGCTCCCCG
>CAVCWF010000041.1:0-8153 GCA_963605945.1 Lachnospiraceae bacterium | reverse complement strand
TTACAAAGCCATTAACAAAAGGGGTAAAACGAACATTGGAGGCATTTACCGCGAAAATGTTTATGCTTTTATCCGAGAAATCTTTTGAAGAAATTACTGTCGGGCAGTTATGCGAAGCGGCACAATATCCCCGTGCAACATTTTATAATTACTTTGATGATAAATATGATTTGCTGGGTTACTGTTGGCAGACACTTGCTGAGCAGGTGGGATTTAGTGATTATCATCACGCCGAAGAAAATGAAATGTTGTACCTTTATTTTGACCGAATTTATGATTTTACAAAGCAAAATGAAGATGTTATACACAAGATCCTTCTGCATAACAGCGAAGTCGGATATATGTTTTCAAGTTTCAGAAATTTCCTGAACAAAACAATGCGCCAAATATTTAAGGACTGTACGGAAGCTACGCAAAAAGACATTCCGAATGAACTGCTTGCAGACCATTACAGCAATACATTGTTTCTTGTATGGCAGTGGGCAGCAATAAAGAAATCCGACTGCACGAAGGAACAGGCACATAAATATCTTTGCTCATTAGTCGATAATTTGTGAATTTCTCAGCGTGTTCTCGATACAAAAAGGATTGAAATAATGAGTATGAAAAAACGAGTGAAAGGACTTATCTTTTCACTCGTTTTAACTCATATAACGGAGCGATTAATTGAATATCAGTTCCGCATTTATAATTTCTGCCGCTCGGTTGCAGATGTTGTTCATTTTCTATACTTGCTTCTTTTCGGCAAGTGATTTTACTGTCCGTCCAAATAAAGTTTGTGCTATCTCTTCAACCGCAGATTGCAAATGTACGGTTTTACCGAGAGGGTTTATTCGTCGCCGAGGTATACCTTTACCTTTGTGCCGACACCTATCCGGGATTCCATTGCAATGCCGTGCCCCAGCTTATCGAGAATCTTCCGGCAGAGGTACAGGCCGATGCCTGTGGACTTCTTATCCGTCCGCCCGTTGCAGCCGGTATAGCCCTTCTCGAACACCCGCGGCAGATCCTCCGCCGCGATGCCGATGCCCGTGTCCTCGATGCACAGCGTCTCACCCTCGGCATAGATGCGTATCTCGCCGCCCTCTCGCGTGTATTTCAGGGCGTTTGCCAGAAGCTGCTCTATCGCAAAGCTCAGCCACTTTTCATCCGTCAGCACTGTCAGCCCCGTCTCCTTATAATCAAGGCGGATCCTGCGGCGGATGAACTGCTTGGCATATTTTTTCACCGACTGGTGCAGCAGCCGGTCAAGCTCGACGCGGCATATCACATAGTCGGTCGAATCGCTGCCGAGGCGCAGATAGTTCAGCACCATCTCCACATACTGCTCGATTCTGAACAGCTCCTGCTCAAGCTCTGCGGAGTTCGGCGCGTCGTCCGACTGCAGGATGAGCCGCATCGCGGCGATGGGTGTTTTTATCTGGTGCGCCCAGAGCGTATAATAATCGAGCATGTCCTGCATCTTCAGGTCGGCATCGCTGCGGGCGCGGGCGCTGTCGGCGCAGACCGCGCGTACAAGCTCCTGATAATCCGCCTCGATGAGGCTGTCCGGGTCGGGCAGGCCGTCGGCGGCGGCAAATATGCGGTTGAGCTGCATCTGAATGTCGCGGTGGCACCGCGCGAAATGCCGCAGGTCGACCGCCGCGGCCGCGAGCTCCAGCAGCGTGAACAGCAGCAGCATATACCCCGGCGCCGAGCTGTCCGCCTGCGTGAGCCACAGCATCAGCGTAAACAGTCCGTCCAGCACCAGCAGGAGCAGCGCGTAGAAGCGGCGGCACTTTATATATTCCCACAGCAGCTTCATTCGACTATATACCCCATGCCCTTCTTCGTGGCGATGAAGTTCTCAAGCCCCGCGCCGTCGAGCTTTTTGCGCAGGCGCGCAACGTTCACGCTCAGAGTATTCTCATCCACAAAGCTGTCCGACTCCCACAGCCGCTGCATCAGCACGTCGCGCGAGACGGTCTTGCCCTTGTTCTCCATGAGCACCTGCAAAATGCGGTACTCGTTCTTCGTAAGCTCCACCCGCTCCCCGTGATAGGTGAGGGTGCTGTCGTCGGTATTGAGCACCGCGTCCCGATGCTGGAGCAGGCGCGTCTGCCCGCCGAGGTCGTAGGTGCGGCGGAGCATGGCCTGCACCTTCGCCGTCAGGACGTTCAGGTCGAAGGGCTTGGCGATGAAATCGTCCGCGCCCATGTTTATGGCCATGACGATGTTCATATTGTCCGATGCCGAGGAGACGAATATTATCGGCACACTGGAGAAGCGGCGTATCTCGCTGCACCAGTGATAGCCGTTATAAAACGGCAGGCCGACGTCAAGCAGGACGAGCTGCGGGTCGAAGTCCACAAACTCCTGCACGATATTCTGAAAATTCCGGGCGATACGGGTCTCACAGCCCCATGACGCGATATGCTCTGCGACTGCGGACGCTATGACCGGATCGTCCTCCACGATAAATATCTTCACTCTTCCACCTCCGTGAAACGAGATTGCCGGCGCTGCCGGGTATTTTGATTATACACTTTCCGCGCCCTTATGCCAAGCGTTTTTGCAAGCCGCCCTTGTGCTCAGGCGCAAAATATGATATGCTTAGTTCCAGTTTTAGAGAGCCGAGGTATGAACCATGAAAATTGCAGTTATCACAGGCGCTTCGTCCGGAATGGGGCGCGAATTTGTCTATGCGCTTGACCGCGACGAGGAATTTGACGAGCTGTGGGTCATCGCCCGCCGCGAGGACAGGCTGCGCGAGCTGCAATCCAAGTGCCGCGCGAAGGTGCGCCCGCTCGCGCTCGACCTTCAGGATCGCGCAAGCTTCGCCGCGTACCGCGCCCTGCTGGAGAGCGAGAAGCCGGAGATCGCCGTTCTCGTCAACGCGGCAGGCTTCGGCCTGTTCGGCGTGTTCACGGAAATGGACATGGATAAGCAGCTTGACATCATCGACCTGAACGGCCGCGCGCTCACCGCGATGTGCCACATGAGCATACCGTACATGGCCGCGGGCAGCCGGATATACAACATGGGCTCGATGTCGTCTTGGCAGCCGGTGCCGTATATAAACGTGTACGGCGCGTCGAAGGCGTACGTGCTTAGCTTCTCCCGCGCGCTAGGCGTGGAGCTTGAGAAGCAGGGCATCCGCGTGATGGCGGTGTGCCCCGGCTGGATAAAGACCGAGTTTTTCAGCCACGCGATACACGACAACACAGTCAATTACTTCAACCGCTACTACGGGCCGGAGCAGGTCGTCGCCAAGGCGCTGAAGGATATGAAGCGCGGCAAGGACGCCTCCGTCCTCGGCTTCCCGGAGCGGATGCAGGTGCGGCTGGTGAAGCTGCTGCCGGTGAAGCTGGTAATGAACACATGGTGCAGACAGCAGGGTAAAAAATAAAAGGAGATATAATCATGTACAATCCGAACGACGTTTTGAAGGTCAGCGAAGAGGACTGGGAAGAGTTCAAGAAGGAAGCTTGCAAGGACGAGCTGTTCTACCGCGGTGAGGGCGATCTGCTCGACACGGCGGATGGGCGCTCGAAGTTCTGCCGCCTGAACGAGACCAGCGTTTTCCGCAAGGACGATCCCGACTTCCCCGGCTCGAAGATATGGGTGTTCAACAATCAGGGCAAGGGCATGGTCATCAAAAAGCGCAGCCGCGTCGACCCCGCCATAATGGAGGACATCGAGTACGACGCCAACGGCAACCAGATAAGCAAGTCCTACGAACCGGCCTGAACCGAATATAAAATTCTCTGCCTGTGCAAAAGCACAGGCATTTTTTAATCGAAAATTCACAAAATATTCGTAGACTTTCTGAATTTAGACTGTATAATATCAAACTGTTCAATATTGAAATATCTGAAACGGAAGTGTATGCAAATGCTCGACCCAAGTATCGCGGCGTCCAGAATGTACAGCAACTCCAGCCGCTTTATTGAGGCGTACCACGCGGTATTGCAGCCGCTGTGCCGCGAGGCGGAGCTGCCCGCGCTCGCGCTGGACATTCTCCTCTTCATTGCCAACAACCCGGACAAGAGCACCGCGCGCGACGTGTGCCAGTTCCGCGGGATGAAGCCGGGTATCGTCTCGTTCCACGTCGACCGGCTCGCGGCGGCAGGGCTTCTGGAGCGCCGCCCCGTCCCCGGCGACAGGCGCAAGACAAAGCTTGTATGCACCGTGGCGGCGGCGGATATAATCCGGCGCGGGCGCGAGCTGCAAGGTCGCTTTGCCGAGGCGCTGCTCTCCGGTCTCGACCGCGAATCGCTTGAGACCTTCCACCGCTGCCTCGCCGCCATCGACGGCAATATCGACAACATTCGCAGAAACGGAGTGTAACCATGATCAAGCTACTGAAAAACATGAAGCGGCGCGAGGTAATAATGGCGGTCATATGCGCGCTGCTCATTCTGGGGCAGATATATTTTGACCTGACCCTGCCCGACTATATGACCGACATTACCAAGCTCATCAACAGCCCCAACCCGCAGACCTCCGACATTCTGGACATCGGCCTGCAAATGCTCGGCTGCGCGCTGGCGAGCGCACTGCTCGCGGTTATCTGCGGCTATCTCGCGGCGCGGGTCGCGTCCGGCTTCAGCTACACCGTGCGCGAGAAGGTGTTCGGCCACGTGATGGACTTCAGCTCCGAGCAGCTGAGCAAGTTCTCCGTGCCGAGCCTCATCACCCGCACCACGAACGACATCACCCAGCTGCAGATGATCGTTGCGATGGGGCTTCAGATGATAATAAAGTCTCCGGTCATGGCCGTATGGGCAGTGATAAAGATACTCGGCAAGAGCTGGGAGCTGTCGGCCGTGACGGCGGGCTTCGTCGTTGCGATCGTCGCGCTGATACTTGTAGTCATGCTGAGCGTCCTCCCGCGCTTCCGCCTTGTGCAGCAGCTGACCGATAAGATAAACCGCGTCGCGCGTGAGAATCTGACCGGCATCAACGTCGTCCACGCGTTCAACGCCGAGCAGTACCAGAACGACAAGTTCGACGCGCCCAGCACGCAGATGATGAACACCCAGCTCAAAAACCAGCGGCTCATGGCCGTTATCCAGCCCGCGATGGGGCTGTGCATGAATTCGCTCGCGCTCGTCATCTACTGGCTCGGCGCGGCGCTGATAAATCAGATACCGCTGACCGACCCAATGGCGCGGCTTAACATGTTCTCCGAGGTCGTGGTGTTCAGCACCTACGCGACCTACGTCGTCATGTCCTTTATGATGATGGTAATGATATTTATGATGCTGCCGTCGGCGCAGGTGTCGGCGGAGCGTATCAACGAGGTGCTCGACTGCCGCGAAAGCATCGCCGAGGGCAGTATAAGCGAGAGCGGCGAGACCAGCACGGTGGAATTCCGCGACGTATCGTTCCGCTATCCCGATTCCAACGAGAACGAGCTGAGCCACATCAGTTTCAAGCTCGGCCGCGGCAAGACGCTCGCCATAATCGGCGCGACCGGCAGCGGCAAATCGACGCTGATAAGCCTTATCCCGCGCTTTTACGACGCGACCGAGGGCGAGGTGCTGGTCGACGGTGTGAACGTCCGCGATTACAGCTTCGACGCACTGTATGACCGCCTCGGCTATGTCACGCAGAAAGCCGTACTTTTCTCCGGCAGCATCCGTGACAACGTGCTCTTCGGCGAGAGCCGCGGCGACGGCGACGCCGCGCAGGCGATAGACATCGCGCAGGCGCGCGAATTTGTCGGCAAGCTGCCCGACGGTGAGGAGCACCGCATCGCCCAGCTTGGGCGCAACGTCTCCGGCGGCCAGAAGCAGCGGCTTTCGATAGCCCGCGCGCTGGCGCGGAAGCCGGAAATTCTGATCTTTGACGACTCGTTCTCCGCGCTCGACTACAAGACCGACGCGGCACTGCGCGCGGAGCTGAATGGGAAGCTCAGCGGAACGACAAAAATAATCGTCGCACAGCGCATCAGCACGATACGCCACGCGGACGAGATAATAGTGCTCGACCGCGGCGAGGCCGTCGGCATCGGCACTCACGACGAGCTGATGCACAGCTGCGCCGTGTATCAGGAAATTGCCCGCTCGCAGCTCAGTGCGGCGGAGCTTGCATAAAAGGAGGCCGGTATAATGGGACCGCATGGAAGAATGGCAGTGACCGAGAAGGTCGATCTCGGCGCGTCGCTGAAAAAAATATCGGCGTATATGCGCAGTGATCTCGCGCTGATGATAACCGCGCCGGTGCTCGCGGCCTTCGGCGCGGTGCTGACGATAATAGGGCCGGATAAGATCGGCGAGATGACAAACCTCATGGCCGAGGGCTTCGCCTCCGGCATCGATATGGCCGCAGTTGCGAAAATTGGTATTTTTCTTGCCATAGTATACGGCCTTAGCGCGATTTTCACGTTCACACAGCACTATATCATGGCAACCGTGACGCTCAAGATGTCGCGCAGGATGCGCGGGGAGCTGTCGGAAAAGATAAACCGCGTGCCGCAGAAATACTTCAACACCACCTCGCAGGGCGACATTCTCAGCCGCATCACGAACGACGTCTCGACGCTTCAGCAGGGTCTGACGAACAGCCTGCCGACGATAATCAGCGCGGCGACGCAGTTCACCGGCTGCCTCATAATGATGTTCGTTACCGAATGGCGGCTCGCGCTGACATCGCTCGGCATCACGCTGGTAGGACTGCTGCTGATCGTGCTCATCATGTCCCGCTCGCAGAAATATTTCGCGGCGCGGCAGCAGAGCCTCGGTGAGCTGAACGGCTACATTGAGGAGATGTACTCCGGGCACGAGGTCGTGCGCATCTCGCGCGCCGGAAAGGGCGTCAAGGAGCGCTTCGACGGCATGAACCGCGCGGTATACGACGCGAACTGGAAGTCGCAGTTCCTCTCCGGCCTGATGCAGCCGCTGATGAACGTGATAGGCAACGTCGCATATGTGGCGGTGTGCGTCATCGGCTCGGTGCTGGCGATAAACGGGACTATCAAGTTCGGCGTGATCATATCCTTCATCATGTACGTGCGGCTGTTCACATCGCCGCTGACGCAGATTGCGCAGGGCATGACCAACATGCAGACCGCGGCGGCCTCCGCAAACCGCGTTTTCGATTTCCTTGAAAGCGAGGAGCTGTCCGACGAAAGCGATAAGCCCGCCGAAATGCCCGAAGTGACGGGCGCGGTGAGCTTCGAGAACGTGCGCTTCAGCTATCCGGACGCGCCGGACAAGATAATCATCAAGAACTTCTCCGCCGAGGTCAAGCCCGGCCAGAAGGTGGCCATTGTCGGCCCGACCGGCGCGGGCAAGACCACGATGGTCAACCTGCTGATGCGCTTCTTCGAGATAAACAGCGGCAGCATAAAGATAGACGGCACACCGATATCGGAGCTGCGGCGCGAGACGGTGCACAGCATGTTCGCAATGGTTCTGCAGGACACATGGCTGTTCGAGGGCACGGTTCGGGAGAATCTGGTCTACAACATGCAGGGCGTCACGGACGCCGACCTTGAGCGCGTCTGCCGCGCCTGCGGGCTTGACAAATTCGTCCGCTCGCTGCCGCACGGCTTCGACACCGTACTGACCGACAGCACAAGCATCTCCGCCGGTCAAAAGCAGATGCTCACCATCGCCCGCGCGATGCTCCAGAATTCGCCCATGCTGATACTCGACGAGGCCACGTCCTCGGTCGACACGCGCACGGAGCTTATCATCCAGCGCGCGATGGATCAGCTGATGCAGAACCGGACAAGCTTCGTCATCGCGCACCGGCTCTCGACGATAAAGAACGCCGACCTCATCCTTGTCATGCGCGAGGGCGACGTTATCGAAAGCGGCACTCACGAGGAGCTTATGGCCGCCGGCGGCTTCTATGCGGAGCTGTACAACAGCCAGTTTGAAAAGACTGCATAAGATAATAATACCGGACACCTTTCGGTGTACCGTGCGAGCATCCCTTGCCTCTCCCTTTGGGAGGTATTCCGTGCGAGCCTCCCTCGCCTCTCCCTTTGGGAGAGGTGGCCGAGCGCAGCGAGGACGGAGAGGGCATCAAAAAGGCTGCAAGACCCTCTCAGTCACCTGCGGTGACAGCTCTCCCAAAGGGAGAGCCAAGGGGCTGCGCCCCATTACATAGTATGTTGACATGAGAAATGGAGCGTATCTGTATCGATACGCTCCATTGAC
>CAVCWF010000040.1:0-6021 GCA_963605945.1 Lachnospiraceae bacterium | reverse complement strand
ACGACACAACAACATAGCCTTTAGACAAACCATTAATTTCAATCCACGTGCCCCGCGAGGGGCACGACAGCAAACATGCACAATTTCTTCGTGCAAATTTGCGCAAGAGTTACAATTATCCCTCTGAAAGGGATGCCTTACACACAAAAGATGCATGTAGGCTTATAAAAACTTCGAGCCAATGCTCATTTTTCCGGTGCGAAGCGCCCAGCGAAAATGTGTAAGCTTCTGCTTCGCAGTCAGACCATGAGCACACCCTCAGGCTCGTAACCGGGGTTTGTGCCGAAGTGCTCTATACGGGTTTGATACTTGTCACCGAGGTAGTAAAATCTCAGACTGTCGCGCTCGTCGTCCATAATAGAACGCAGCGAGTGCTGGAGCTTTCTGCACTGCGCGGGATCGACAAGGCACTCAAACACGGAGTTCTGAACGCGCTGACCATAATTTACACATTCTTTGGCGATTTTTCTCAGCCTGCGCCTGCCGCCTGCATCCTCGGTATTCACGTCATAAGTTATCAGAACAAGCATTTAGCCCCTCACTTCCACAGAAACGGCGGATACTCGTCCAAATCATCACGCAGATACCGGGCAAGGAGCAGCGCCTGAACATACGGCACAAGCCCCCAAGACAGCTTCTCTTTGAGATATGGATGAGTGATGACGTCACGCTTGCGCTCCTGCCAAGCCTGCAAGAACGCCTTGCGGCCATTGTCGGTCAAAAGCACTGCGCCGCTGTCGGTGTGCTCAAAATCCGAAGGGGTGACGACGCGGTTGTTGATGAGCGACAGGACAAACCGATCCGCAAAACAGGGGCGAAGCTCCTCCATCAAATCGAGCGCAAGCGAAGTACGACCGGGGCGGTCGCGGTGCATGAAGCCGACATATGCGTCCAGCCCCACACTCTCAAGCGCCGAGGCGCAGTCGTTGCCAAGCAGAGAATATGCGAATGAGAGCATGGCGTTGACATTGTCAAGCGGCGGACGGCGGCTGCGTGTGCGATAATAAAACTCATCCTTGCTGCGGAGAATCATATCGTCGAACACGTCAAAATATGCCTGCGCGCCGGCACCCTCTTCTCCGCGGAGTGAATCCAGCGAAATCTCATCCATGACGAGTGGATAAAGGCTTTTGATCCTGTCAATGGACGCCTGAAGCTTATTCACATCAACGCGAAGGCCGTGATCGCGCTTTGTGCGCTCGATGCTCCAACGGGCGTTATACAGCTTCCCGAATATCATATTGCGGGCAATACGGCAGCTTTGCGAGGGATCATCTGCCGCGCGGTACTGCATACGCCGAAGGAGCACATTGCCAGTCGTTTCGCCGACGCATCGGGCGAGAAAGCGGCCGCGCGGAGTGCAGAAGCTCAGCGCAATATCACGTTTGGCACATGCGCCCATGAGCGCAGGGGATGCACCGGCGTAGGTGAAGGCGATGATACCGGACAGGGTATGCAGCGGGAAACGCGCAAGCTCCTGTTTTTCGCGGCTCACGACGACATTTTCTCCGTCAAGGCTGAGGTATGCGTCCTCAGTTGTGACGAATAGCGTGTTGAGCAGTTTTTTCATGGCGTGTCCTCCATGTTATCGCGCAGGTAGGCGGCCACCGTACCTGCCCGCGACAGCCGCGGCAGGCACAGCTCCTTGAGCGAACAGGCGTTGCACGACTTGGTTGGCTTTACGCGCGGCGTGTGTCCGCGGCGGTACAGTTCATGCATCTCGGCGGCATCGTCGATGACTTCCCGACGCAGTGCATCTGTGAACTCCACACGGGTACGCCGTCGCGGTTCGCCGTAAAACAGCGCGCCGCTGTCAATCGCGCAGCACAGCATCTCTTCAAGGCACATTGCCTGTGCGCACAGCTGCAATTCGTCACAGCCGACATCCTTGGGCTTGCCGCGTTTGTATTCGACGGGGTACGGCAGCCACAGCCCGTCGTGCCCGGCAAGCGGAACGCCCTGCGCGCTGCGCCGAAATTCAACAACATCACACTGACCGCTTAGACCAAGCGTAAGGGAGTATACGCGCAGGCTGCGGGTAATAATTGTGTCGCCGCGGCTCTCGCGGAGACTTTCGTCGTGCGCCCGCTCGTGCATCAGTTCGCCCTCAACAGTGCGAAGATTTTCTGCCCACTGCTGCTCAATGTGTATCAGCGCCCACTGCCTCCGGCAGAAGCGGAAGTGCTGCAAGCCGGAGATCATCAAGCAGTCGTCAGGCTCGTACATCACGAAAGCCTCTCGCAGGTCACTCCATCAGGAATATTCTCAGCGACGGTTACGGTATAGTCGCGGTAGCTGCGGGGGACATCTACGCCGACGTTTCTGCTGACGGTCACGGCGTCGAAAAGCTTGTAGGACGGCACGTTGCCAAGCTCCGATTCGTGCTTGAAGACGATTAGTTCACGCACGGCCATCTTGCCGCGGGCGGCGGAGTGATCGTTTTCAAACATGTTGAGTATGGCCTGCCAGAGCAGAGCGAGGTCGTCTTCGGAGAAGCCGGTGGTTTTGCGGGCGAGATTCGCGGAGACGAAGCCCTCTGCACGGTAGAGCGCATAAGGCACAATGTGCTTGCGCCCCATTTCGGTGCCCTTCTTTTCCGCGTCGGCCTCTGTGGTGATAGCGACGCGGGTTATGGTGACTTCCTGCGGGACAATCGGGTCTATGGAGCGGGCAAAACCAATCTGCACAGGGCCTCTGACCTGACCACAGTTAAGCGCGCCCTTTACAAACGTTGTCATTACCGCGCCGAAGGTGCGGATATCATAATAATTCGCGCACATATAGTCGCGCAGTTTGCGGTCTATGTCGGGGTCGCTCTTCTTTGCGGCTTTGAGATCCTCAGAGATGCCGAGTGCGGTTATTGCGGTTCTGTCGCTGCGGTTGAGGGGGACGCCGTCCTTGATGTATATGCGGTAGCCGTCCTCATCCTCTTTCAGCATTTCGATATAGTTGCGTATTTTGCGCTTGAGGCATACGTCGGTCACAAGACCGTAACCGGTCTCAGGGTCAACGCGTGGCATATTGCCCGCGTCAGGATCGCCGTTGGGATTGCCGTTTTCCACATCGAACAGAATTACAAAATCATAACGGTTTTTTATAGCTTCAGACATTTTCGTTTTCCCCCTTATTTTTCTTTTCGTAGCGTTTCTGCGTCTGATGATAGTAGCCGAGCTGGAATGAGCCTTGTTCCGGCAGGGTCATGCGGGCGGGAAAGCCCTCGTGAATCATGCCCATAAGTGCCGTAAGCTGCTGGTTATAGTAGATGCGCTTTCCCGCGTCAAGCTTTTGCAGATGCTTCAGTGCAAGCCTGATCAAAGTCGGGAAAACGACTGCGGGCGTAGTACAGGCGGAGTTGAAGTAGCGATCTTTTATGGTAGTGTTGATGCCGGGGTTCGCAGCGTCCTGCACAGCCTCCAGCACGGCAAAGAGCCGTCCGAGAACATAGGGCAGATATTCGCTTTCGTCGTTGAGTGTCACGGTGAGTACCTCCTCTGGGCAATATTTTGAACGGTTTCTTGTATAATAGGCTTTGATTATCGCGGCGCGGCCGCGGGTGATTTCGCGCTCGGCGCGGATGCGGAGCGTCACGCCGTTGAGCAGCGTGGCGGGGTAGCGAGAGCCGGTGAGGATCGCTCGCATGAGGTCACCGGCCAATTGCGGAGCGGGGGAGGGGCTGCGCTCTTTCATATTGACTGTCTCGCGCACGAGCTTCCAGACAGGAAGATCCTCCCACGGGTCATTTGCCGGACGGACGATCTCAAGCGCTTCGCGGTGTTGATTTATGTGTTCGGCAAAGCGGCGTATGCTATCTCGGAGGAAAAAGCGCACGGAGAGCCGGGCGGCATTCGGCGCGAGACCGAGGAAGTATACATGCTGGTCGGGGAGGATAAGCTCATCCAGCCAATCGCAGCTTTTCCCCGCGGCAAGGGCTTTAAGCGCCGCTGTTACGTCGGACTCCTGCACGCCGCGGTCTTCCGGAATACCGAATATAGCATTCATTCCAAGGTCTGCCGCGGCATTATCTGCATTTTCTGCCCAACAGACTACGGCGGTGTCGCCTATGATTTTGCAGCGGTCACGGTCGGCGAGAAGTGTGTTGAGCGCGGTGGTATAGGCAAACGCGGCGTATTCGCTTACGGGGGCGTTTCCGCCCTGCTCGTGACCGTAGGAGCAGAAGGCCGGGGCGTTAAACGATACGAGCGCGGCTCCGGAACTCTGTGCGCCGGGCACTCCCTTTATGGCGGGGTGTGTTGCGGCGATGGGGGCGGTTTGCCCGGTAACAAGGCACTGCGCCATTGCGGCGTCCGGGTCAGTATTGTGATAATGCCGCTGCCATGCGTCCTGAATCGCCGGATCCTCGGTTACAGGGCGGCGGCCGTCAGCATAATCGTAGCAGAATACAAGATTTGCGTTGTCGGTGATGTCCTTCCAGCGCCCGACAAGCAGCGGATGCGTGGCGGCGAGTTCCGGCTGCCATGTGTCAAAGAATGCGAGCACAGCCCGCGCCGCCGGAGAATCGACGCCGTCCAGCAGTTTGTGATGCAGCGCGGCGCATGCTTCAAAGCACTGCACAGCGCGATCCGGTTTGCCTTTCTCATCTACACCGATAATATAGGACGAGTTATCGCAGAGAAAGTTTGCAGCTACACCGGAGGAGCGTTTGACATGAGCGGGAACACTCATCTGGAGAGGGACGAGTACGGATTTCTTACCGCGCGGTTCGTCGTGCCTCTGGTCGATGACGTCGATAAGCTCGCCGCTGTCGTTTAGTTCAAGCCAGGAGCTGACCTTAAAAGTCCCGTCCCAACCCGGCGGGGCGACGATCCCCTTTCTCAGCATAGCCTCATAGTACGCGGTCAGAGCCTGTAATATCATGTGTGCACCTCCGCGTTCCGGCAGTCGAGTACGCCGCGGTCAAGCCGCGCGCGGAAGAACTGCGCCTTTATGTCTTCCAGATTGGAGTAGTCCATGTCGTACAGCATCCAGCCGAGATCCTGCGTCAGCTCAATGGCGGGGATGGTTCCGCCCGGCCACTCGCGGAAGCTGGCGGGGAATTCCCGGCAGCCGAAGTACGGCGTGTGATAGCACTGCCCCTTTGCGAGTCTGCGGCGCAGGATATCCTGAAACTTTCCCGGATTGTCGCTTGGGGCGGCTTTGTCCGTCAGGTCGAAATGACAGTCGATAACATAGTGCACGTCCTGAAGCACCATCGCGGCGCGCTGCTGTATCTCCTGCGTGGTGTACAGTACCGGCGGCGTGCCGCCCTTTGCCGCGCTCAGCGCCGCGGAAGCGAGAAGCGTGGCCTTGACCTCGTTGCGGCGTATGTTGGTGAACCTGATCGGGGAGAGCACGTAGATACGGTCCACAGTGAATTTCAGACCGGGATGCCAATAGATCGCTTCGACCAGACCGCGCGCGGCGGACGGGGTCATCACGTCATAGCTCACTCGCTCGGACTTCATCTCCGGGCGGGAAAAGCAGGCGTAATCGCCCCAGACCTCTATCAGCATAGACATACGCACCACCTCCTTCCGCTGCAGGTCAGGGCGCTTACGTTTAAATGCTTTTGCGCCACAAAACTACCTCCTTTTCTAATTTCAATTGCTTATTATTTAAATCTTACACTTGGATAATACAACAGTTTTTGACATTTGTCAATAGCTTAATTACAATATTTTAAATAGTTGAATTTGGAGCCGATTGCAGGTATACTATAATATAGTCACTCAAAGTGAACCTTTTGAGTGAGGATTGAAATAATTGATTATTCTTTAGCGCAAAAAGCGGCGGAGGTACATTCTTCGCTGCTTTTTGCGTTTCATTAGTATCGGTTAACAAGGGCAGACACGCCTGACAGCGCGTCTTTCCGTCTCGTCAGAAGAAGCTTGCACCGTTCCGCTTCCGCCTCGCGGCAAAAGCTGCACTCTGCAATCTCCTTCTTCCTCCTCAAATCAAACCCACTTCGTTGGGCTTTGATTTGAATTATAGAAGGGCGGCAGCCCGTCTGCGTCTCAAAAAGCA
>CAVCWF010000039.1:0-12303 GCA_963605945.1 Lachnospiraceae bacterium | reverse complement strand
ATGCTATCTTATCTGGGTCTAGTAAAGGAAAAAGCGCTTTCAAAAAGCATCGCATTGGCGAAAGCGCGGGGGAGAAGTCCTGTGGCAAATGATTATTTAATAGAGAAAAAGCCGATAAAGGCGCTGCTGCTTTTCGCGCTGCCAATGATAATCGGCAACTTCTTTCAGAAAACATACATAATGGCAGACTCCGCCATCGTCGGGCGCTTCGTGAGCGAGGGCGCGCTTGCAGCTATCGGCGCTTGCGACGCGCTGACAAACATCTTTATCTGCATCGCGATCGGCGGCGGCATCGGCGCGTCGGTCATCGTCAGCCGTGACTTCGGCTCAAAGGAATATGTCAAAATGCGCGAGGCCGTGAACACGGCGCTGCTCGCGTTTCTCGGCGTGAGCATACTGCTCGGAGCCCTCGGGCTGCTTCTGAGCCGCAGCATTATGGTCGCGCTCCATACGCCGGAGAACGTGCTCGACATGGCGGATGAATACCTGAGGATATATTTCATCGGACTGCCGTTCCTGTTTATGTATAACGTCATTTCCTCGATGTTCAACGCGCTGGGAAAGTCGCGCATCCCGCTCGGCTTTCTGATCTTCTCCTCGGTGTTCAATGTCTGGCTCGACCTGCTGCTGGTGCGGCGCTATAACATGGGCATCGCGGGCGTGGCATGGGCGACGCTTATCGCGCAGGGGATATCGGCAGCGCTGTCATTCATCGTGCTGGTCGCGGAAATGAAGAAGTTCGGCAAAGAGAGGGTGCGGCTGTTCGACCCGGCGGGCTTTTCGGCAATGACGAATATCGCCCTGCCGTCCATATTGCAGCAGTCAACAGTGTCGATAGGAATGATGCTGGTGCAGTCGGTCGTCAACAGCTTCGGCTCCGAGGCGCTGGCGGGCTTCTCGGCGGCGATGAGGATAGAGGGAATATGCTGCGTGCCGCTCGCGGGCGTTGCAAACGCGATGAGCTCCTACACCGCGCAGAACATCGGGGCGGAAAAGCTCGAGCGCGTGAAGGAGGGCTACCATGCGGCGAATCTCTTCATCGCTGTGTGCGCAGTCATAACCGCGGCGATAACGGAGACGTTCACGACGGAGATCATTTCAATGTTCCTCGGCGCGGACGGCACGGCGACGGCGCTCGGCACGGGCTGCGCGTATCTGTCCTTCATAGGCTGGATGTACGGCGTGCTCGGTGCAAAGCTCGTGGTCGACGGGCTGCTGCGCGGCGCGGGCGATACGAGGATGTTCACGATAGCAAACCTTGTGAACCTGTTCATACGTGTATTCGTCGCAAATGTGTTCGCCCCGCGCTTTGGGATCGCTCTGGTATGGTACGCGGTGCCGGCGGGCTGGTTTGCAAACTGGCTGATCTCCTACATCCAGTACCGCCGGGGAAAATGGCGGAGCATATACGTAAAGCACGCGGAATGATGGATTATGCCAAATGTTAACTTAGTTTAACATTACCGCTTTCCCGTTGAATTTACAGCACCGGAATGCTATAATACCGGCGATATGGATATTCTTATAAACCAAATACTTGAACACAAGGAAGCCGCCGCCCTCCCCTCGCTGCTGGAGAGCGGAGGGCTTCCTGCGCTCGTTTCCGGGCTTTCGCCGGTACACAGGGCAAACCTCGCCGCAGCGCTCTACAATAAGCTCGACCGCCCGCTCTTCGTCCTGTGTCAGGACGATACGGCGGCCGAGAGCTTCGCGCGCGACCTGCATGCCATGCTGGGCATAGAAGCCGACACGCTCCTGATGCGCGAGTTTACATTCTACCCTGCCGAGGCCGCGTCGCGGCAGGCGGAGCAGCGGAGGATATCGACGCTCTATAAGCTCGCCAAGGGCGAGAGCCGCGTGTGCGCCGCGTCCGTCTCGGGCTTCGTGCAGAGGACGCTGCCGCCGTCGGCACTGCTTAAAGCCGCGTTCGAGATAAAGGATGGCGGCACGTACCCGCCCGACGAGGTGGAGATGGCGCTCATCAGCTGCGGCTACTCGCGCACAGAGCAGGTCGAAGGCCCCGGCCAGTACGCGCGGCGCGGCGGCATTCTCGATTTCTTCTCGCCGCACGATACCGAGCCTGTGCGTATAGAGTTCTGGGGCGACGATATCGACTCAATGGCGCACTTCGAGATATCGAGCCAGCGCCGCACGGAGCATATGGACGAGTGCGTGATACTTCCGGCGACGGAGGCGCTGCCGTCTCTTGCCGAGGGCGGCATACCGGCGCTGTGCGGGGAGATAGAAAAATTCGCGCTGAACTACTCAAAGCGCCGCAGCAGCGAGACGGCGTCTACCCTCGCGGCAAATATGCGCGCGGACGCGGAAAGGCTCAGCCAGGGTATACTGATATCGGACGCGGACAGGTACCTGCCGATGATATATCCGATGGCCTGCGCGGCGGACTACATCCCGCCAGACGCTTTCGTATTCCTCGACCAGCCGAACCACTGCGCCGAAAAGCTGCGCGATTATGAAAAGCAGCTCGGCGCGGACATCGCGGAGCTTCAGCGCCGCGGGCTTATCGCCGCGGGGGCTGACAGCTTCAGGCTCGGGACGGATAAGTTCTTTAAGACCCTGCCCGAGTGGCCGGTATACATGGCCGATTCCTTTACGACAGGCCGCTGCCCCGTCGCACCGAAAACGCTCACGAGCATTTCTGCAAAGCAGCTGCCGTCATACGGCGGCAACGCGCAGGCCGCGGCGGACGATGTTGAAGCGTATCTGAAGCAGGAGTACCGGGTCGTCGTCCTTGCAGGCGATGAGCGCCGCGCAAAAGTATTGCAGGAGCTCTTCGGGAAGAAAGACATACCCGCGATTATATATACTGAGCTTAAAAAGCTGCCGGAGCCGGGGCATTGCTCCATCGCGATAGGCGCGATATCAGCGGGCATAGAATATCCGGCGCTGCGGCTCACGATACTTACGGATTCGCAGCTGCTGCGCGGCCACGGGCGCAAGGCGGGCACGGTAAAGAAGCTGCCGCCGAACCGGCAGCGCATCAATTCCTGCGCCGACCTCTCGATAGGCGACTATGTCGTCCACGAAAACCACGGTATCGGCAAATTTGCCGGTATCATAAAGATGCAGGTGGACGGCTTTGAAAAGGACTATATAAAAATAAACTACGCCGGGACGGACACGCTGTACGTTCCCGCAACGCAGCTCGACCTCGTGTCAAAGTACACGGGCGGGGGCGAGGAGAAGCCCGTTAAGCTCTCAAAGATGGGCGGCAGCGATTGGGTAAAGACCCGCAGCCGCGCAAAGAGCGCCGCGAAGGACATGGCGAAAAAGCTCATCGCCCTTTATGCCGAGCGCCAGCGCCTGCCGGGACACGCCTTCGCGCCTGACAGCGAGTGGCAGCGCGAGTTCGAGGAGAACTTCGGCTACACGGAGACGGACGATCAGCTGCGCTGCACGGCGGAGATAAAGGGGGACATGGAGTCCTCCGTGCCGATGGACAGGCTGCTGTGCGGAGACGTCGGCTTCGGCAAGACCGAAGTCGCAATGCGCGCGGTGATGAAGTGCGTGCTCGACGGCAAGCAGGCGGCGATACTCGTGCCGACGACCGTGCTTGCCCAGCAGCATTATCAGACGGCGCTGCAGAGGTTCTTCGGCTTCCCGGTGAACATCGGCGTACTCAGCCGCTTCCAGACCGCCGCGCAGACGACGAGGCTGCTGTCGGACCTCGCTTCGGGAAAGTGCGACCTTGTCATCGGCACGCACAAGCTCCTGCGCAAGGACGTGAAGTTCAAGGATCTCGGCCTGCTCGTCGTGGATGAGGAGCAGCGCTTCGGCGTGACGCACAAGGAGCACATCAAGGAGATGAGCCGCGGGGTCGACGTGCTGACGCTCTCCGCAACGCCGATACCGCGCACGCTGAACATGGCGATGAGCGGCATACGCGATATGTCCACCATCGAGGAGCCGCCTGAGGACAGGCTCCCGGTGCAGACCTACGTCATGGAGCACGACTGGGGCGTCATCGCCGACGCGATACGCCGCGAGATCCAGCGCGGCGGGCAGGTATATTACCTGCACAACCGCGTTGAGGATATCGAGCGCACGACGAAAAGACTGCATGAGCTGCTCGACGATGTGACGATTGCCGTTGCTCACGGGCAGATGGACAAGGCGATGCTCTCAAACGTGATGGAGCGCGTGGTCTCCGGTGAGGTGCAGGTGCTTGTCTGCACGACGATCATCGAGACGGGCATAGATATCCCGAACGTGAACACGCTCATAATCGAGGACGCCGACAAGCTCGGCCTTGCCCAGCTGCACCAGATCCGCGGCCGCGTCGGCCGCTCGACCCGCAGCGCCTCGGCCTATCTGACCTTCCGGCGCGATAAGGTGCTTTCGGAGGTCGCGGAAAAGCGCCTCAACGCGATACGCGATTTCGCGCAGTTCGGCTCCGGAATCAAGATCGCCATGCGCGACCTTGAGATACGCGGCGCGGGCAATCTGCTCGGCGCGGAGCAGTCGGGACATATGATCGACGTCGGCTACGATATGTATATGAAGCTTCTCAGCGAGGCGGTGCTGGAGGCGCGCGGGATCGAGGTTCCGGCGCGGGCGGACTGCTCGGCAGACCTTGCCGTTGCGGCAAATATACCGGATCGGTATATACCCTCGCAGGAGCAGCGCATGGACATCTACCGGCGCATTGCGCTCATCCGCACCGAGGATGAGGCGGACGACCTGACCGACGAGCTGATAGACCGCTTCGGCGATCCGCCTCCGGGCGTGAACGCGCTTATCCACGTAGCGCTGCTGCGCGGCGAGGCGGGCAAGGCCGGGGTCACGGACATTTCGCAGAAGCAGGGATATCTGAAATTCACCCTGCGCGACTTCGACATGGAGAAGCTGTCGGCACTGTACGCGAGGCCGGAATACAAGGGGCGGCTGCGCGTGGAGGCAGGGTCGAAGCCCTGCGTCAGCCTGCGGATAAAGGCCAAGGGACGCGTCATCGACGAGGCGCGCGCCTTTGTGCGCGAATGGGGCGCGGAAAAGGCCGAATAAGAATAATCGGTAAATAATCGGCTTTTTGCTTGCCTATGCGTGCGCGAGGTGATATATTCAATAATAGCGGTTTTTATTCTACCCGAAAGGAAATCAAAAGATGAAAAAATTTGTATCCATTTTAATAATCATATGCCTCGTTTTCGGCGCGGCTATAACCTATACCGGCTGCGGCGCGAACAACGCAGCAGAGCCGGAGACCAGTCCGGAGCCGTCCGTTGAGCCGAGCGAGAGCGTGGACAGTACCGAGACGGAGACTGCCTCCGTGCCTCAGCTTGACTTCGAGGAGCTGTACGCAAGCCATGACGATGACGAGGTCGTTATGACCATGGACGGCGAGGACATCACGTGGGAGGAGTATTTCTACTGGCTCTACTACTCCGGCGTACAGGTGAACAACTACATCAACCAGATGGCGTCGTACATGTCCGCCTACGGCATGGACGTCAGCTGGGATGATGCGGCAGATGACACCGGCATAAGCTTCAAGGACTACGTCGTGCAGCTTGCCGAGGAGAATATCCACCAGATCCGCAGCATAAAGAAGTTCTCCGCGGAAAACGGCATCACTCTCACTGAGGATGATCTGAAGGCCATCGAGGAGCAGCGCAAGTCCGACATGGTGAATCTCTGCGGCGAAGAGGTCAGCGACGAGGAGTTTGCGGAGTTCCTGAAGAGCACCTATTATCTGCCGATAAAGGTGTATGACGACATGAACGAGATAAATTACCTCTACCAGAACTGCTTTGCCAAGCTCTACGGCGAGGATGGCGAGAAGCTGAGCGACGAGAAGGCGGAGGCCTATCTGAAGGACAGCGGATATATGAACGCTGCGCACATCCTGTTTATGACCGTTGACCCCAGCACCGGCGAGGCACTTGACGACGAGACCATCGCCGAGAAGAAGGCGCTTGCGGAGAAGTTCGCGGCGGAGCTTGCGGGCATCACCGATATCGAGAAGCTGCAGGAGCGCTTTGCGGAGATAAAGGACGAATACTGCGAGGATACCGGCAAGGAAGCCTATCCCGATGGATATATCTTCACTCCCGGCACCATGGTCACCGAGTTTGAGGACACTGTGAACGCGCTTGAGGATTATCAGGTGTCCGAGCCTGTCGAGAGCCGCTACGGCTATCACATCATCATGCGCCTGCCGCTGACTGTCGACACCGTTCTCAAGACCTCCGACTCCGGCACTCCGCTCACCGCGCGCGCACTCGCCGCGAATCAGGAGTACGGCGAAAAGCTGGACGCCTGCTATGACGGCATCGAGGTAGTGTATACCGACGCCTTTACGGGCTTCGGCATAGCCGACTATATAAAGTAACGTAAGATTTTCGGAATAGCGTTTAGGGGGTAACAGACATAGAATCCATAGTTTTTCAGCTCATAGAAAAGGAAAAAGAGCGGCAGGCGAAGAATATAGAGCTTATCGCCAGCGAGAATTTTGTCAGCGATAACGTGCTTCGCGCGCTTGGCTCATGCCTTACAAATAAGTACAGCGAAGGTTACCCCGCTCAGCGCGAGGATAACGGCAGGAAGGGCCGCTACTATGGCGGCTGTGAGTATGTTGACCAGATAGAGGAGTATTGCTGCCATAAATGGCGCGAGGTGTTCAATACCGATTACCATGTGAACGTCCAGCCGCACAGCGGCTCGCAGGCGAACATGGCCGCGTACCTGAGCGTTATCAAGCCCGGAGACACCATCCTTGCGATGAACCTCAATAACGGCGGCCACCTCACGCACGGTTCGTCGGTCAATTTCAGCGGCAGGCTCTTCCATACCGCGTTCTACGACGTCGATGAAAACGGCTTCCTGAACTACGACGACATCGCAGAGAAAATACGCACGTACCGCCCCGCGCTGGTGCTGGCCGGAGCGAGCGCCTATTCGCGCATTATCGACTTCGACAGAATATATAAGATAATCTGCGACACGGCGGAAGAGGTCAAGCGCGAGCAGGGCTATGACGGCTGGGAGATAGGGCGTCCGTATTTCATGGTGGATATGGCGCACATCGCCGGGCTTATCGCCGCCGGGGCGCACCCGACGCCGTTCGGCCTCGCCGATATCATTACAACCACCACGCACAAGACCCTGCGCGGCCCGCGCGGCGGCATGATATTCTGCACTCAGGAGCTTGCAAAGCAGGTGGACGGTTCCGTCTTTCCGGGAATGCAGGGCGGCGCGCTCCAGCATGTCGTGGCCGCCAAGGCCATCGCCGCGGAGGAAGCCTGCACCGAGGAGTACAGGAAGTATATATTCGACGTTGTAAAAAACTGCAAGGCCATGTGCGACGAGTTTATAAGGCTGGGCTACGACGTCGTTACCGGCGGCACGGACAACCATCTGTTCCTGCTCAACCTGTCGCGCACGCATCCGGAGCTGACGGGCAAGGCGGTTCAGGACGAGCTTGACCGGCACGGCATCACGCTGAACAAAAACTGCGTGCCGAACGAGAAGCGCAGTCCCGTGCAGACCAGCGGCGTCCGCATCGGCACCGCGGCGGAGACCACCAAGGGCAAGACCGCCGAGGACTTCGTTGAGATCGCGCGCGAGATAGACAGAATAATCTCCGCCATGTGACGGAAACAACCCCTCAGGACAGCAGACGCTGGCCTGAGGGTTTTACATTGCAAAAAGCGAAGTAAACCCCTAGCTATGCTAGGGGAAAAGGAGAGCTTATAGCGAGGAAAGAAGTAGACAAATAAGAAACTCCCTATTAGAGTAGAAGTGGTTTGGCGACCACACAACTAAAAAAATAGGGAGGTCTTATCGTGAAAGATAAAGACATAGGTAGTTTAGACCATACAAGCTGGAGGTGTCAATACCATGTGGTGTTTGCGCCGAAATACAGAAGGCAGATAATATACGGGGAGATAAAGCAAGATATAGGGCGAATATTAAGACAACTGTGCCAGCAAAAGGGAGTAGAGATAATAGAGGCAGAACTATGCAAGGATCATGTACACATGCTGATAAGCATACCACCAAAATATAGTGTATCGCAGATAATGGGATATCTGAAAGGAAAGAGCAGTCTGATGATATTTGACTGGCATGCGAACATGAAATACAAATACGGCAACAGACATTTCTGGGCAAGAGGATATTACGTAGACACAGTAGGCAGAAACAAGAAGCAAATACAGGAATATATCCGGAATCAATTACAAGAAGATCAAATTGAGGATCAGATAAGTCTGAAAGAGTTTGTGGACCCGTTTACGGGTAGCGTGAACAAGAGGGCGTAAAAGCAGCCCCTTCAGGGGCAGCCTGAAAATTTACTGCGGTCGGCAAACTTTTCAGGGTCCCTTTAGGGACTGCTAGCATCATGCCCTTCTAGGGCTTATTCAAGCCTCCGGCTTCGCCGGAGGTTTTGACTTTTTTACGCAACTTTCCTATTATATATATTATCGGGACAAACCCGAAGCTGACGGCGAGGTTTATTATCGGGATCGTCCGCTCCGACCACTGCGTCATGGACGACGCGTCAGGCGCGATAAGGATCGCCGCCGTGATGCTGAGCGCGCCGCAGAGCGGGATGACCCAGCGCCCGCGGCTGAGGTCGAAGCGCTTTTCGCCGCGGAACTCCGGCTTCTCGCCGAGAAGACAGCGCAGGCAGTGCTGTGCGGAATACAGCAGCGCCGAGACCAGCAGAAAATCCGGGAACAGCCAGAGCGACACTATCAGCGCCTCAAGCCGCTCCAACGCGTTGAAGAAAACGAGATTCCGCACCATCGTGAAAAATGGGAAGGTAAGCAGCGATGTCAGCTCCGCGCCGAAGCGGCCGATGACCGCGACGTTCAGCAGCAGGAATATGACGAGCATGGGAATGAGCCACAGCGCGTAGCTCCGGAAGCGGCGCGGCTGGTATTCACAGCTGCCTTCGAGAAAGCACGAGAAGCACAGCACAACGCCCACGGCGTCGATGACCGGCAGCGAGGCCGCGAGGACGGGCAGGGCGTCGCCCGTTGTCACGGGCAGGAGATTTTTATAATCCACCGAGGTCAGTGCGAACAGCATGAACAGCCCAAGCGTGCCGAGAACGACCGGCTGCACGAGCTTCGCAAACCGCACGAGCGAGCGGGACGAGCCGAGCGCGGCAATTATCGAGATAAGCCCGGTCAGAACCGAGAACACGACCGGCGAGCTGTCGGGGTATATCATCGTCACCATGCGCTCCGCGCCGGAACGCAGAATGAACCCGGCGTACAGGAGCATCCACAGCGACAGCGCGAGCAGCGCCGCGCCCCCCGCACCGCTGCCGAGACAGCGCAGCGTCAGTTCCGCCATGCCCTCGCCGCTTTTCCTGTGCGACATGAAGCGGCTGAGAAACCACACATATCCCAGCAGCGGCAGCGCCGCGGCGGGCACCGAGAGCCATGCTGCGCGCCCGCCGAGACTCGCCGTGAGCGACGGGACAAGGCGCAGTGCCGGCACGAGCAGCGTCACCGAGCACAGCGCGATGAGCTGGTTGCGGTTGAATTTGTAGCTTGTCTGCATGGGCTCACCTCATCCGTTGTTGATGTTGTTCGTGTGGCTGATGCGGCTGGACACGCTGACGTTCATCTCAAGCTTCGGGAACAGCGTAATAAAGCCGCCGCCAAGCGCGGAGTATTTTTTCGGCGAATCAAGCTCCGCGGCGTAGTTCAGGTTCAGAAAATCTGCGCCCAGCTCCTGCGATGTGCGCAGTACGCCGTTCACAAGCTCCGTTACGCATGTGTTAAGCGCATCGCAGAGCAACTGCTCCTGCTCCGGGTCGGACAGCGGAAGCGGCCTGCCGCTCTCGTTGACCGACGCGCTCAGTTCAATATCAACGTCGAAGCCGGTAAGCATATCCCCGTCCCAGCGCGGGGCGATGCCGCTCCGGCAGTGGTTCAGCTGCAATGTGACGGCGTCCCCGTCGGGGCCGTCCACGGTCAGGTCGGATATCCCCATGTCGCCGGTGAGCATCCCGACGGCAGGGGAAAGCTCCGGTTCAATGTAGCCGCAGAGCCTGCCGTCCTTTATTATCGCGTAGCCGTCGGCGATCACGGTGAGCATCTGCGCGTCGTCCTCCGCCGCCTCGGCGGACGGCGCGCACTTTATCGCGCAGACGAGCGCGGCGCCGCTTCGAGAGAGTGACAGGCAGATATCCGAGGTCGAAAACACATTGCTGTCGCCGCTGACGGCGAGGCGCTCCTGCTCGGTCTGCAATATCTCGGAGATGCAGCGGGAATCGCTGCCGGTCTCCAACACGGCCTGCTCCGCGGTGCCGCCCTTGACGATATACAGCGGGATGTCGATGCGCAGTTCCGGCGAGCGGCAGAAAAACGCGAGGTAGTCCTCAATGCTCACGCGCGCCGCATCCTCACCCAGCAGAATGTGCTCGACGTGGGGATAGAATATATCCTCCTGCGACGAATAGTTTCTTATGCGCTCCATGGCGTCGGTGATGGAGCCGCCCTTTGTGGTCATGCGTATCGGCTCGCCGTCGTCGTTTGCGGAGGACGCGAGGGAAAAGCGCGTGCCGCCGTCCTCGCGGTCGAAGCCGACCGAGCGCACGACGAGCAGGTTCTCTATTTCGCGGTAATTTGAGTATATGGAATTGCAGCCGCCGAGCCACGGCAGCGCGGCAAGGCATAGCAGGCATATTATTGCACGCTTCAAGTCTGTCTCCTCCTGTCGCGCGGGCGAAGCTCCGCGTCGCGGAACTTGTCGGCAGTTTTCGGGATGCGCAGCAGCGTCCGCATCAGGCCGTGAGGCCGTCCGTCGGTGACGGGGGAGGTGTAGTTGCGGCCGAAGCTGTCCATGTCGGCCATGGACAGCAGCATCAGGCACGACAGCAGCCCGATGCCGAACAGCCCCGCCGCGACCGCGCCGATGAGCAGCGCGAAGCGTATCAGCCGCACCGCCGCGCCGAGATCCTGACTTGGCAGCGTGTAGCACGCGATGGCCGACACCGCGACGACGATTATTGCAATCGGTGACGCGACCTTGGCCTCGACCGCCGACTGACCGACGATGAGCGCGCCGATTATCGACACCGTGTCGCCGATCGGATTCGGCAGCCGCAGCCCGGCCTCCTGAAGAAGCTCCAGCGCGACGAGCATACCGATGACCTCAAGCCCCGTCGAAAACGGCACATCCTGCTTTGCGCTGATTATCGACAGCAGCAGCCGCGTCGGTATCATCTCCTGATGGTACATTGCAACTGCGACGTATATCGCCGGGACATAGACGCTCACGATCAGCGCGAGATAGCGCATGACGGACAGCATACTTGAAAATGTGAAATGCATACTGCTGTCGCCCGTGACCTTCATAAACTCCGCGAAGCTTGCCGGCACCACGAGGGCGATCGGGATGCCGTCGATGAGTATCCCGACGCGTCCGTCGGCCATGTACATGGCGAAGCGGTCGGGGCGCTCCGTGTGTATCAGCTGAGGCAGGGGCGAGCGCGGGCAGTCCATGAGCGATTCCTCAATGATGCCCGTGGCGAGCACACTGTCGATGTCGATTTTGCCCAGCCGACGCAGGACCTCTTTCGGCAGCTCCGGATCGACCACGCCGTCGAGGTACATGACTTCGATCTGTGTGTGCGACTTGCGGCCAAGCTCGGTCTTGACGGACTTCAGCCGCGGGTCGCGGATGCGGCGGCGGACGAGCGCGGTATTTGTGCGCAGAGTCTCAACGAAGGAATCCTTGCCGCCCTTGACCGACTTTTCAAGGCTTGGTTCGGAAATACTGCGGACATTCTGGCTTTTCACCTCGAAACACACCGCGCCCTCGCCGGGAATCAGAACCGCGCAGTAGCCGTGCGCGAGATCGGAGACAACGTCGCCGATGCTGTCGCGCTGCTTTGCGTTTGCGCTGTACGCAAGGCCGTGCACCACCATTCCGAGACAGCCGCCGGGGAAGTCCGACCGTGAAGAGCGCAGCAGATCGGTCAGCGGACGGATAATGTCCCCCGATATGCTGCCGCCGTCGGTCAGCCCGTCGATCCAACAGAGATTTACGCAGGCTTTCTTGTCGAGACCGAAATAAATATCACGCCGCTCGAAGTCGGCGCAGTCGGAAAAGATGCTTTCCAGAGAAGAAATATTCAGTTCACAGCCCTGCCATGCGGCGTCGGGCGCCGGGCGTTCACCCGGACCTGTTTCTAAAAAATCATACATGTTGTGTATTATTCCCTGAAAAAATCACAATATTTAGCTCACGAAAAAAAGTCTGAAAAAAGTGAAAAAAAGTGTTGACTTTGGCCGAAATAGGTGGTATATTAACCAAGCTGTCGCC
>CAVCWF010000038.1:0-2521 GCA_963605945.1 Lachnospiraceae bacterium | reverse complement strand
CTGCGTCATGTTCAAGTCGCTGTTCCCGGTGATATTCTCCGGCAGTCTTCTGGCGCAGATATACAACCGCTCCGGCGCGGTCAATTCCATTGGCGACGCGCTTGCAAATGCTCTCTTTAAAGAGGGCAGCAGCCCTACACGCAGATACGTCTCCTGCATACTCGCCATGGTCGCGGCAAGCGGTGTTCTGGCGTACTGCGGCATGAACTCACTTGTCACTCTAATCGCGATGTACCCCATAGCGCTGCGTCTCATGGAGCGCGCGGGTATCCCCAAGCGCTTCGTAATGGGCATTCTCTCCTGCGGCGTCTACACCTTTGCAATGTCCGGCCCCGGCTCTGCCGAGGTAGTAAATATCCTCGCAATGCAGGCTCTCGGCACGACGTCCTATGCCGGTCTCTGCGGCGGCATCGTAGCGGTTATCACCGAGATATTCGTCACGACTCTTGTCACCACCCTGATGATAAAGAAAGCCGTCGCCCGCGGCGAGGTCTTCGCCTACGGCCCGAAGGATATCATTGCAAGTGAGGACAAGGGGCGCCCCAATGCTCTGCTCGCGGTAGTTCCTCTTCTCGTCCTTGTGGTTCTCTTCAATGTGTTCTCCGTCAACATCTTCACTTCAACCATGATCGCGTGGCTGCTGTCGATAGCTATGTTCTGGAAGCACATACCGCTTAAGGACGGCAGCAGGAGAAATGAACTGCTTGACAGCTGCGCCGCAGGCGGCAGTATGGCGTTCGGCCCGTGCAGCGCGGTCGGCTCCATAGTGGGCTTCACGTCCATCGTGCAGTCTCTTCCGGAGTTTCAGGCCATGCTCGACGCGGTGTTCAGCATGAACATCTCCCCCGTGCTGATTCTCATCATCGCTATAAGCATCGTCGCCGCGCTTACCACATCGTCATCCTCCGCAATACGCGTCGGTGTGCCGCTCGTCGCAGCCCGCTGCCAAGAGGCCGGACTGTCCGCCGCGTTTATCCACAGAGTTTCGTGCTTTGCCTGCTCCATCGTCGATACCATGCCCTACGGCACGGCAATCATCATAAACCTCGGAATAGCCGATCTGGACATGAAAGAAGGCTACCCTCCGATGTTCGTATCGACAACGCTGGCCACGTTCTGCGGAACCGTCGTCTGTGCGCTCTTTATGTATGTATTTCCGAATCTCCCCTGAGCACATCGCAAATATCACAACCAACAATCCCGCGTACCGTTTGGTACGCGGGATTGTTGGTTTCCGTAAAGCACGGCGGGGCGCTTAGCCTTTGATGATGGTTCCCTTTACGCCGGTGATGCCGTTGACGGCGTTCTCCAGCGAAGTGATGACTGCGACTCTGCCGGGCTTGGAGTGCACGAACTTGCTGACGGCCTGAACCTTCGGGAGCATGCTGCCGGGAGCGAAGTGGCCTTCTGCCGCGTACTTGTCCATCTCATCCGCGGTAACTTCATGCAGAACCTTCTCATCGGGCTTGCCGAAGTTGAGGCAGACGTTTTCGACCTCGGTGAGGATCATAAGGATGTCCGCGTCAAGCTGCTCTGCGAGAACCTCGGAGGCGAAGTCCTTGTCTATAACAGCCTCGATACCGACATACTTGCCGTCCTTCTTGCACACGGGGATTCCGCCGCCGCCTGCTGCGACAACAACGGTATCGTCGTCGACGAGGGTCTTTATGGTGTCGATCTCGATGATCTTCTGGGGCTTGGGGGAGGGAACGACTCTGCGGTAGCCGCGGTTCGCGTCCTTCTTCATCGCGTAGCCCTTCTCGGCCTGTATCTGCATGGCCTCTTCCTCGGTGTAGAAGGCGCCGACAGGCTTGGTGGGATTCTGGAATGCGGGGTCAGCGCTGTCAACCTCGACCTGAGTCACGAGGGTGCAGACGGGCTTGTCAATGCCGTTCTCACGGAGAACCTGAGAGAGCCCCTGCTGGATGTGATAGCCGATCATGCCCTGAGTCATTGCGCCGCAGACGTCCATCGGCATCGGAGGAGTCACGTTCTTGCCGGCCTCGTTCTGGAGCAGGATTCTGCCGACCTGAGGGCCGTTGCCGTGGCTGACGATGACCTTGTAGCCCTCGCCGATTATCTTGGCGATGTGCTCTGCGGTCACCATGACGTTCTTAAGCTGGTTTTCGCTGGTTGCGGCCTCGCCTCTTGCCTGAAGAGCGTTTCCGCCGAGAGCAATAACAACTTTTTTCATAATCTTACCGTCCTTCCATTTTTAGCGCACGCCTGAAATTCCAAACCCTCGGTCAATTCCGCTGCAATTTAAAAATACAGTCATACTTTTTAATCACGTTTTTCTCCCGTTTGCAATTGGCACTATGTACAGAATCTCGCTCAATTTTTTGTGCATTTCGCGTTCATGTACCGCGCAGGACAATTTATAACTATAAAACACCGGCGTGTTGAGAGACAGCACGCCGGTGTTTTTCGGCTCTGTGTCAATAGTTGGGGTAGAGTAAAAAAAAGGGCTCTGTGTCAATAGTTGGGGTAGAGTAAAAAAAAGAAAATGTGCAGAACAGGG
>CAVCWF010000037.1:0-3087 GCA_963605945.1 Lachnospiraceae bacterium | reverse complement strand
GATCTCGTACAGCGATTCCGGGGCGACGTCGCGCAGCTCCGTGTCATCCAGCATGATTCTCCCGCGGTATTCCGCGCTGCCCGCCATAAGCAGGTGCAGGAGCGTCGATTTGCCGCTGCCGCTGCCGCCGACGATAGCATAGGCTTTCCCGGCCTGAAACTCGGCGGAGACATGGTGCAGCACGTCTTTTCCGCTCTCATAGCCGAAGGAGACGTCCTCAAGCCTGATCCCGTGCTCAATGCCGTCCAGCTGGGCGTGACCCTCGCCGGAGGCGTTCTTCTCAAGCGCTTCCGCCAGCTTATCTACAAGGCCGAGCGCCGCTTTCCGCCCGGCAAGCAGCGTGGGCAGGAGCGCAACGGGCTCTATCAGGAAGTTCATCAGGTTTACGAACATGATGACCGTGCCCGCCGTGAGGCCGCGGCCGCTCACCGCAAGCCACGCACCGACGAGGAACACGCCCAGCTGCGCGACGACTCCAGCCGCGGAGCCAATCATGCCGACCATGACCTTCAGCTTGCGGCGGCTGAACTTTTCCTGCTCCAACGCGCGGTTGTTTTCGGCAAAGAGACGGAAAATCTCCTTTTCTGCTTTGAATGTCTTTACCAGCGTGAACCCGCTGAGACAGTCCGCAAGCGCGGCGGTGAAGTCCTTATTGCGCTCGGACACGCGCTTTTCCGCCGCCTGAAGTCTGCTGCCGGTCAGGAGGGAGGCGCACAGCGGGAGCAGCGTCACCCCGATGGCCACGGCGGTGAGCACGGGCGAATACCAGAGCATCATGCCCAGCGCGCTGAATAACGTGACCGCCTTGGTGATGAGCGAGAGCTGCTGTGAGAGATAGTCGGCCTCAATGCTCGACGCATCGTTCGTGAGGGCGGAAAGATATGTGGCCGTACTCTCGTCGCGGAAGGAGGATATGCTCTTTTCCGTGAGCTTCTGAAAGGCAAAGTCCTTGTACTGCTGCATGGCAGCGGCGATGAAGCGCGGCTCCGACGCGTATTTAAGCAGCGACAGCACGATGAACAGCAGGATGAAGCCTGCGATGATTTTGGCCAGAACCGTGAGCGGCAGCGCTCCGGCGGTGCCGGAGGCCACGTCGATAAGCTCCTTGATGAGCCATGAGATGATCGGGTTCAGGCTGCCGCCCGCCAGTGCGGCAAAGACGGCCAGCGCGAAAACGGGCGCGTTCCCGCGGTAAAACTGCGCGCGCAGCTGCTTGTTCAGGGGTTTATTCATGGCCGTTCAGCTCCTTCCACATCTCCGAAAGCTCAGGGAAATCCATACTCAGCAGTGTTTTTTCAATGCTCTGCGCCCCTGTCGCGCCGAGATCGTCGTAGACCGTGGCCTGTTCGCCGTCCTGTACGAAGCGGAGCGCTCCCGCGCAATAGTTTGGCGCGGAGTCAAAGCGCTGCGCGGACTCCAGCGCCCGTGTCAGCGCGGCCTTCGCGGCCTGCGTGTCGCCCATTTTCAGCTGCGCATAGGCGGTAAAGACGTGAAACAGGCCGATGAGCTTATCAAGAAACGACGGCGTACCGTCCTCCTGAAGACCTGAAAGCAGCTGTATGCCCCATTTTGCGACGGCGTCCATAGAGGGGTAATCCCTGTCCGCATCGTATACGTTCACGTAGCCCATAATGATGTGAACGGTGTAGGATATGCTCCGGAGCAGCGCCGCCGTAAGGAACGGCATCGCTTCGGCCTGGCGGCTGCTGTCCGTCGCAAGCGTCATGCCGATCAGGTCACTGTAAATGTTGCCGGCGTTATTTTGCTTCAGCAGCTGCACGGCCTGCTCGTCCCGGCCGAGACTCAGCAGAATATCGGCAACCTCGCCGGAGATGGTGCTGTCGCTGATCTGCGGGTCGGTGTTCTGCGGCAGGAGCAGGCGGGCACTGTCCAGAAGCTCCAGCGCGCGGTTGAGCATGGCGTTGTCACGGCGCTCTATGCCGAAAACCCGATACAGCGACGCGCCGGTGTAGACAATATCAAAATTATGCGGATGCTTTTTCAGCGCCATCTCCGCCTCGGCAAGCCCCGCGAGGTCTTTTTCGCGGCGATATTTTTTCAGCCGTTCAACGGTCGCCTGCAGGCGGTTGTCCTTCATCTCGTAGCCGAGCAGCACATCGACCGAGGTGTCGAAGAAGTCAGCCATGGCCATAATCATTTTCAGTTCGGGCTGGGACAGCTTTGATTCCCATTTGTAGACTGCGCCGACCGTCACGCCAAGCACCTCCGCCAACTGCTCCTGCGTCAGCCCCTGCCGCTTCCGAAAGGCGCGTATATTTTCCGCGAGCTTCATTTCCATGTGAAAGCCTCCTTTTTTCTATATTGTATCAAAGAAATACGGCGTAATGAACACACTGCACATACTGATTAGATATTAATTTTTATACCAACAGTGTGAATTGACGCACGCAAAAACGGCAGTTATCAAAAGATAACTGCCGTATGTGATTTCAGCCACGTGACGCCTCACCGACGTCAGACTCAAGAAAATCGCGGCGGTACTGCGACGGAGTCACGCCCTCGGACTTCTTGAATGCCTTCGTGAACACACGATAATCGCCGTAGCCGGAGCGCTCGGATATATCGGAGATCGGCAGGGAAGTGGCAAGCAGGAGCTTTTTTGCGTTTTCCATGCGGATATTTGTGAGATAGGTGAGAAAATTCACGCCGATCTCGCTTTTGAAAAGCTGGCTTATGTACTGCGCGCTCAGGTGAAATTCGTCTGCCAGTACGCTGAGGCTTATTTCCTCGGACAGGTGCTCCTGAAGATACCGCGTAAGCTGATTTATCGGGCGCTCCTCCAGCGCGGGATCGCTGTGCGTGACGCCGCGCTCAAACAGGGATATCTTGAGATTGTCGATGCAGGAGCCGAACTCGTCATAGTTCACGGGCTTGAGGATGTAATCGGTGATCTGAAGCCGCAGAGCCTCGCGGCAGTAGGAAAAATCGTCGTAGCCGGAGACGATGACAAAGGCGGTTTCGGGGTGCTTTATGCGGCTGAGCTGGATGACCTTCAGGCCGTTCATAATGGGGGTTCTAAAATAAAAGTTGGGGTAAGCGGGTAAGCGCAGCGAGACCCAACTTTTT
>CAVCWF010000036.1:0-7166 GCA_963605945.1 Lachnospiraceae bacterium | reverse complement strand
GTCTGTGCGTGCCGATGACAAGATCGCACTTTCCGGTTGCGAGGTCTGAGAGCACCTTTGACGCCTGATTACCGGTTTTGAACCGGCTCATTACCGCAATGTTTACCGGGAAACCGAAAAATCTTTGCAGCGCGGTCTGATAATGCTGCTGCGCAAGCACCGTCGTCGGCACAAGTATCGCGGCCTGCTTGCCGCTGAGCACGCATTTCATCACCGCGCGCAGAGCAACTTCCGTCTTGCCGAAGCCGACATCGCCGCAGAGCAGTCTGTCCATCGGCACAGACGCCTCCATATCGCGCTTGATCTCCGCTATTGAGCGGAGCTGATCGTCGGTTTCCGTGTAGCCGAAGTTATCCTCAAATTCGCGCTGCCACTCGCTGTCCGGCGAGAAGGCGTAGCCCGGCAGGCGCTGCCGCTCGGCGTAGAGCGCGATGAGCTTTTTTGCCATGTCCTTGGCCGCGCTCTTGGCGCGCGCACGGGTCTTCGCCCATTCCGTGCCGCCCATCTTCGAGAGCTTGACGGGCTTCTCCTCGCCCGCTCCCGTGTATTTCGACACCATGTCGAGCTGTGTTGCGGGGACATACAGGCTGTCCGTCCCTGCGTAGCAGATCTTTATATAGTCCTTTTCAAGCCCGTCCACCTGCATCTTGACGATGCCGGCGAAGCGGCCGATGCCGTGGTTCTCGTGCACGACGTAGTCGCCCACCGAGAGATCGGCGCAGGATTCGATCTTCTGCCGCCCCGGCGGGAGCTTCTTCTCGGACTTTTTTCGGGTCTTGCTGCGTATCAGCTGCGCATCGGTCAGCACCGCGAGCCTTATTCCGGGGTACTCCATGCCCGCGGAAACGGAGCCGATACATATCGCGCAGCTCCCCGGCTCCGGCAGCTTTTTAAGCTCCTGATATATCAGCGCCCTGATGTCCTTGTCGCCGAAAAACTCCTGCAGGACCTTGGCGCGCCGTTCGTCCGCCGCGAGAACCACCACGCGGTAGTCCTGCTTGAGATACAGCGCCACATCGTCCGCCGCCGCCTGCGCGCTGCCCGCGTAGGACGGCAGCTGCTTTGCCGGTATGCTGGTTATTGTCCGCGGCGGCAGGGGGCTGCGCCCCACGGTGAAGGTCTCGGCCATATACACCGGGAAGTCCTCCAGCCGCTTTATCAGAGTCTCCCAGCTCAGATAGAACGCGTCCGGCGACATGGCGAGCACGCCGCGCCGCGTCAGCTCGCGGATGTCCTCGGCGAGCTGCTTTGTATAGTCCCGCGCCCGCTCGCCGCAGCGGCCGGGCTGGTCGAAGATGATCACCGCGTCCTCCGGGATGTAATCCACGGCGCTCGCCATCGGGTAAATCACGGGCAGGTATCTGTCCGCGTCCGATATCAGCGCCGCGCCGCGGAGCCTGTCGGCATCGGCGCGCAGAGTCGCGCAGAGTGCGGCTGCATTTTCGCTCGTGCGGCGACGGCCGTATTTTTCCGCGAAGCTCTCTATCACACGGCAGAGCGCATCGCGCCCGCCAACGGTCATCTCCGGCAGAGTCTCCGCCGCCGGGAGTATCACGCATTTTTCAAGCGGCTCCGTGCGGCGCTGGCTCGCCACGTCGAAATGACCCATGGAGTCCACGTCGTCGCCCCAGAACTCTATACGCACCGGCTCATGCTCCGACGGTGAGAAAAAGTCCAGTATTCCCCCGCGCCGCGCAAACTGGCCGGGGCCTTCTACCTGCTCCGTGCGCGTATAGCCGCAGCGCAGCAGCGCCGCCTCCACGTCCTCTATCGGATATGCTCCGCCGGCATCTATCTCGAAAGCCGCGCGGCGCAGTGTCTCCGGCGGTATCGTGCGCTGAAGCAGTCCCGGTATCGACGCGACGGTCACGGCGCTGCGTCCCTCCGCAAGCGCGAACAGCGCGGCGAGCCGCTTCTGCTCCGCCTGACGCGAGGCGGCCTCGGTCGAATAAAAAGTGAAGTCGCGCATACCGAGGCATGTGACCTCCTCGCCCAGCATGGAGCGCAGGTCGTTTGCAAAATTCTCCGCCGTCGTATCGTCCGGGCAGAGCACAAACAGCGGCGCGCCTGTTTTAAGGCGCAGTCCGGCGGCGAGGTTCGCCCGATGCACCGCCGAAAGCCCGGAAACGAGCGCAGGAAGCCCTCCGCTCTCCAGCAGACCGGGGAGGGCGGCGGCTTCCTTGTTTTCAAAAATCTGATTTACAAGAAGTTTCATATATAATTATATTTTCCGTATCCGGAGGATATGCCTTTGCGCTCTTATTCCTCCGGCTTCCTTACCGGGCGGATGTCTATCATTTTGTCCATCGCAAAAGGATTGAGTATCCGCGTGTAGAAATCGTTGATTATCCGGTGTTCGACCGGCTCGATCTCAAAGGTGCCCTTGATGGGCTTGACCATCAGCTCCACCGGCGCGCCGCCGATGCGGTAGTCGCTGTCGACAACGACATAGCCGAAGCGCGCAAAGAACTTGCGTAGTCCCTTTATCATGCTGCCATCCTCATCCTCGAAGGATGTAAGCTCCGCGATTATGCCCTGCCGGTCGGCATAGCGCTTGTTTATCAGGCGCATCGCCGCAATGCCGACGCCCTTGCCGCGGTACCACGGCAGCACCGCCATGTACTTGAGCAGCACGTAGCCGTACAGATTTTTGGTCAGCACGAGCGCGTACGCGACCTCAAGGCTGGATTCCTCGTCATACACGACCAGCAGCTCCGCGCTGCCGTTCAAAAGCGCGCGGTGAAGACTGAGCTTGGAGATTATCTCCTCCTTCGCAAAGTCCATCTCCAGAAGGCTGTAATACCTCTCAAGATCCTTATGTCCGCATTTTCTCAGATTCAGCATGACTCTTCCCCTTTCTCTATCTGCTGTGCGCGGCACAGCGCGGCGTACTCGCCGTTTTTAGCCATCAGCTCGCTGTGGCTGCCCATCTCGACAATGTGCTCGCCCTCGACAACGGCTATAACGTCCGCGTTTTTTACGGTGGAGAGCCTGTGGGCGATGATTATCGTCGTCCTGCCCTCGCTCAGCTCGTCGAGCGACGCCTGAATACGCTGCTCGGTCACGGTGTCGAGCGCTGAGGTCGCCTCGTCGAGAATAAGTATCTTCGGATTTTTCAGGAATACGCGTGCGATGGAAATTCTCTGCTTCTGTCCGCCGGAGAGCATCACGCCGCGCTCGCCGATATAGCTGTCGTAGCCGTCGGGCATCTCCATTATCTCGGAGTGTATCTGCGCCCTGACCGCAGCTTCGACGATTTCTTCGTCGGTCGCGTCCGGGCGGCCGTAGCGGATGTTCTCGCGTATCGTTCCGGCGAACATGAATACATCCTGCTGAATGACGCCAATGTTGCGGCGGAGGCTTGCCTGCGTAACATGGCGCACGTCGATGCCGTCCACCGTCACACTGCCCTCGCACACGTCGTAGAATCTCGGCAGCAGCTGGCACAGCGTCGTTTTGCCGCCGCCGGACGGCCCGACGACCGCGAGGCACTGCCCCAGCGCGATATGCAGGTCAACATCGCTGAGCACGGGTATGCCGTTGCCGTAATTGAAGCTGACGTGGTTATAATCTATTTTACCCTCAACTGCGCCAAGCTCCATAGCGTCCGGCGCATCCTTTATCGTCGGCTCCGTGCGCATCACTTCAAGGAAGCGCGCGAAGCCCGCCGTCCCCTGCATGTAAAGCTCCGCGAACTGCGTGAGCTTACGCACCGGGGAGACAAAGGTGGAGACATAGAGCGAGAAGGTGATGAGGTCGATGTAATTCATCTTTTCGCGCATGATGAGCAGGCCGCCGACCGCAATTACGACCACCTGCACGATGCCGGTGGTGAATTCCATGCCGCTGTTGAACAGCCCCATCGACTTATAGTATTCGACCTTCGACCCGCGGAACAGCTCGTTTGCCCGGTCAAACTTGTCGCTCTCCTGATCCTCGTTTGCAAAGGCCTTCGCGGTGCGGATGCCGGAGATGCTGCTCTCGATGGCGGAATATATCTCCGCCGTCTTGCGCTTGACCTCGATGTTGGCTTCCTTCATCTTGATGCGCTGCTTTATCGTGAACCACGCGCAGAGCGGCAGCGCCAGCGTGATGACGAGCGCGAGCTGCCACTGCATCGCGAACATTACCGCGAGCGCGCCCACTATCGTCAGCGTGCATATCACGATGTTTTCCGGCCCGTGGTGCGCAAGCTCCGTTATCTCGAAAAGATCGCTCGTGATACGGCTCATCAGCACGCCGGTTCGGTTATGATCATAGTAGCTGAATGACAGACTCTGCATATGCGTAAACACGTCGCGCCGCATGTCGGACTCGACGAGCACGCCCATTTTATGCCCTATGACCGTTATCACATAGTATAGCCCCGCTTTCAGCACATACGCGAGCACCATCACGGCCATAACCGTGAAGAAAGCGGCGTAGAGCTTATTCGGGAGCATGACCTTCATTGAGTACCGCGAGACATAGGGGAAGATGAGGTCTATGAGCGCGACAAGGAGCGCGCAGAGCATGTCTATCCCAAACAGCTTTTTGTGCCCCGCGATGTATGACATGAAGATACTGAATGGCTTTGCGTTGTAGTTTTTCTCGTTCATCTCTGTTTCCGTTTTATTCTGCAAATTTGTCCCGCTCGGCGACGGCCAGCGCGTCGCAGCGGTTGTTATGAACATTTTCCGCATGACCCTTGACCCAGTGATAATGAAGCTCATGCTTTTCGGTTAATTCGAGCAAAGTTTTCCACAAATCGCTGTTAAGCGCGGGCTTTTTATCTGCCTTTACCCAGCCTTTGCTGCGCCACGACACCGCCCAGCCCTTACTCAGCGCGTCGATAACGTATTTTGAATCTGAGTACAGCTCGACTATGCACGGCTCCTTCAGCGCCTGAAGCGCGGATATCACGCCCATAAGCTCCATGCGGTTGTTCGTCGTCTGCTTTTCGCCGCCCGACAGCTCCTTCTCCACGCCGTTGTAGCTGAGTATCGCTCCCCAGCCCCCCGGCCCCGGATTGCCGCTGCAAGCGCCATCGGTGTATATAATGACTGTTTTCATTTAGTATAATTATTCCTGTATTTTTTGAGCAGGTAGTTATATTCACTGCGCTCGATGATCCCGTTTTTCAGAAATCCGTTGAGCTGCGCTATGTACTTATCGCCGTTATCGGGCGTATAGGCGTTCTTCTCCTGCGTGAAGCTTATCTTCGGCACATGACGTCCCGGAGCGACGACAACAGAATTTTTCGGCGCCGCACTCTGCGGCACGGAGCTTTCCGGCTTATTTGCATATCCGGTTCCGCCGCGCTCTGCGGACGCGCCCGCCTTCTTTGCCGCCTTGGCAAGAGCCACGGCTATTACTATGAACACCGCTATCGCTATGAGTATGACAAACGCCGTTTCGTCCATAATATCCGAAAAAGAGGACAAAAGCGCAAACACTACTGCTATGGTTCCCCATACGGACAAATCTTTCTTATTCTTGTCCTTTTTTTTCATTTAATGTCCTCCTTTTTTATTATCCGCCAGTCCGTCTCAGCGCCGGTCTGCAGACCGGCGCTGAGAGATTACTGTCGATTTTAAATTATTCGCCGTCAGTACCGGCCTCAGTCTCCTCCGCGGCTTCTTCCTCGCGGTCAGTCTTTTCAATGCAGATAACGCGGCTGCCCTCCATGATGCGCATGATGCGCACACCCTGAGTGGCGCGGCTGAGCAGCGAGATATTCGCCGCCGACATTCTGATTATCGTGCCGTCGTCTGTGATGACAAGGATATCATCCTCATCGTTCACGACCTTGACGTCGGCGATCTTGCCGGTCTTATCGGTGACGTTGTAGTTCTTTATGCCGAGTCCGCCGCGGCCATGGACGGAGTATTCCTCGACCGGAGTGCGCTTGCCGTAGCCCTTCTCGGTTATCGTCAGCAGTGCCGAGCCCGCGCTGGTGCTGCCTGCGCCGATGACATAGTCGTCCCCGCGAAGCTTTATGCCGCGTACGCCGACGGCGGTTCTGCCCATGGGGCGCGCCTCCTGCTCGTTGAAGCAGACGGACATACCGTCATGCGTTGCGATGAGGATGTTCTCGTCGCCGCCGGTCTGGATGACGGAGATAAGCTCGTCGCCCTCGTCGAGATTCAGCGCCCTTATGCCGTTCGCGCGGATATTCTTCAGCGCTGCCTGACTCATGCGCTTGACGGTGCCGTTGCGCGTGACGAAGACAAGGTAGCTGTCCTCGTCCAGCCCGCGGCCGCCGATCATCGCGGCGATCTTCTCCTGATTATCGGCGCTGTTGTCCATCTGGATTATATTCACCAGATTCGTACCGCGCGCGGCGCGCCCGGCCTCAGGAATATTGTAGCCCTTCTTGATATATACGCGGCCGGCTTTGGTGAAGAACAGAATATTATCGTGCGTGGACGCGGTGAACACGGTCTCCACGAAGTCCTCATCCTTCGTCGCCATCGCGCGGACGCCTTTGCCGCCGCGCCCCTGAGCGCGGTATTCGCTGACGGGCAGGCGCTTGATATAGCCGCCGTGGGTCAGCGTAAAGACGCACTGCTCCTCTTCAATGAGGTCCTCCATGTCGATCTCGTCGACAACGTCCTGTATCTCGGTGCGGCGCTTGTCGCCGTACTTATCGCGCAGCGCGATAAGCTCGTCCTTCAAAACACCCTTGATAAGCTCAGGGTCGGCAAGCAGGCTCTTGAGATAAGTGATCTTCTCCTCAAGCTCCTTGTACTCAAGCTCCAGCTTCTCGCGGTTGAGTCCCTGAAGCGAGATAAGGCGCATATCGCATATTGCCTGCGCCTGAACATCGCTCAGGCCGAAGCGCTTCATAAGGTTCTGCTTCGCGTCGTCGTAGCTGGTGCGGATGATGTGGATGACCTCGTCGATATTGTCCTGCGCGATGAGCAGTCCTTCCAGCAGATGGGCGCGCTCCTCGGCCTTGCGCAGGTCGTAGCGCGTACGGCGGACAATGATGTCCTCTTGGAAGGTCAGGTACTCGTCGATGATGTGGCGCAGGGAGAGTATCTTCGGCTGACGCTGATTATTCACGAGCGCCAGCATGTTTATCGAGAAGCTGGATTGCAGCGCGGTCTGCGCAAAGAGCCGGTTCAGCACGACCTGCGGGTTCGCGTCGCGCTTGAGCTCGATGACGATGCGCATACCGTTGC